>CAZLQA010000010.1:0-19327 GCA_964561665.1 Candidatus Woesearchaeota archaeon | reverse complement strand
TGCGTCGGGTGGAGGGGGAGGGGGAGGAAGCACTTCCGGAACTCCCGTAAATGCAGATGACTTGGTTATAATTCCTTCTGAAATAAGCGCCACTGTAATACAGGGAGAGGAAGAAACAAGGGAATTGACAATGAGGAACATCGGCTCTTCGACACTCGTTGTATCCCTTGCAGTAGTGGGTGGAGAAATCAAAGATGTTCTTGTATTAAGTGAAGACAGCTTTGTAATAAGCCCGAACGGGATAAAAGTAATTGAGCTGACGATAAATGACAGCAGCGATGAATTGCTTGTGGGAAACATAGCAGTAGTCTATTCGGGCAAGGCAAAAAACATACCTGTTGTAATAGGGACAAAAACGGAAAATTTTCTTTTTGATACCTCTGTTTTTCTTAGCGATGCTTTTAAAAAAATGATTCCCGGAAGCGTTCTGACGGCGCAATTTAACCTTAAAGAAGTAAATGCAAACGAGAAAGTGGATGTTGTGGCGAATTATGTAATAAAAGACTTTGAAGGGAACAAGTATTATGAAGACAGCGAAACCTATTTTGTGCAGGGGGAAAAGGAGTACACAAAAGAATTTCCGACGGAAACCCTGAGAGACGGAAAATATGTCCTCGGATTTGAAGTTACATATCCCGGAGCTTTTGCCATTTCATCGGCAACGTTTGATATTCAAAGCCCCGCTGTTAATTTCAGGTACGGAATAATGGCGCTTGTCTTGGCGGTGGCGATAGTCGTTATAATAGTGGCAACGTGGCTCGTCAGAAAAAGCCGTTTCCGAAAAAAATTCGGAAAGGATAAAATACGCAAGATTTAAATGTATAAAATCTTTTTTAGAGCAATGGAAAAAAGAAGGGGTGTCTTAGCTGCCAGCATTCTTTTGATTGCATTTTTTGGGGTGTTTGCAGCTGCCGGAAGTTCAATTGATACAAAAAACATTCTTCTGAAATTTTCGCTTAACAAAGGAGACTCTGTAACAAAAAACATAACCATCTCAAGCCAGACAGGAGGAGAGGTTAATTTGAATCTTGAGGGGATAAGCCAAGGGGTAACTTTGGAAGAAAGCAGTTTTGTTCTTGACGAAGGAGAGGAAAAAAACGTAGGTGTTTTATTTAACACCAAAAATGTCAGCGAGGGAATATATATCGGGAGCATAAGGATATCTTCGGGGAGCGAGGAAAAAGACATCCCTGTAATTTTTGAACTTGAATCAAAAGACGTTTTCTTTGACGGCAATTTGGAAATACCCGCAAAGTTCTCTGATATTTCCCCAGGGGAACAGATGACTGTCCAGTTGAATGTTTTTGACCTTCTTTCGGCAGGAGGCACAAAAGAAGGGCTTGGTTCGTCGTCGGTGGATGTAGAGTACAGCGTTCATGATTTGCACGGGAACACAATAATCTCGGAAAGCGAAAATTTCGTGGTGGACAACAAGGTTCTTGTGTCAAAAACAATAACTTTCCCCAAGGACATCAGCGAAGGGAAATATGTCTTTAGCGCAGTGATAAACTACAAGTCTTCGGTAGGGGTGGTTACCGACTTGTTTACAATATCAAAGAAGCAATCCCCAAGCCCCTTTAGTTTCGGGAGCAGCGGCGAAAGTTCAGGAGGATACGGAATACTGGTTTTTGCGGGATTTGTATTTGTTGTGCTGATATTGTTTTTTGTTTATATAATAAAGGACAGGGACAGGATGTTTTTGGAATTGAGAGAATACAACTCGGAAGAGATGATTAGGAGCAAGTCTCTTTTTAGGGAGCAGGCAAAAGTCGCAAGGAAGAAGGGGAAAAGTCCGGGCAAAATAAGAAAAGAAGTCAGGGAAAAAATAAAAAAAATAAAAAAAATCCACGAGGAAAGAATCAGGGAGCTGAAGAGGCTCAATGAAAAGGGGAAAGTTAACGAGATGAAGAAAAAGCTGAAAGAGTGGAAAAGAAAAGGTTACAATGTTGCTACGTTGGAGTACAAGCTTGGGGGATTAAGCACCAAGGAAATGAAAGGGATTATGAAAAAGTGGAAAAGAAAATATTCCTCTTAACCGAAGAGTATAAAAATTAAGTAGGATTGGTGTGGAAAAACAATGGTCTTAAAATCAAAAAAGAGCGTGAAAAAAGAGTTTGAGGATTTTGCAAACAAAATTGCCAGGCTGGAATATCTGAAGCACGAGCTGGACGCAATGGACAAGGGAGGATTCAAAAGCGAAGTCAGGCTGATAAGGGCAAAGTTAAAGGATGTCAATTCGATAAAAGAAGCCGAGAATGACATTGGCTCATTGAGAAAAAAGATTGAGCATAAAAATTCGCGAAAATTTGTGAGAAGCAGTGTCACGAAAAAACTTCTTGCAAAATCCAGGAGCCTTGAAGAAGACAGGAACATCATGAGGGAAAAAATTGAAGAGTTGGAAAGAAAAATTGCCTCAAAAAAAAGATTGTCTTCAAAAGACGAGGAAGCTCTCAGGGATATTCCCGGGCTTGAAGAGAATCTAAGGGGAATTAAAAAACTCGTAAACAGGGAGAGAGATTCATCGGAAAAAAGGGCGGATGAACTTGAAGAAGACTTAATTGGCGTTAAAAGAAGAATAAAGAAAGAAAGCGAAAATATCGGGGAAATTCCAAAGCTTGAAAAAGAGCTAAATGAACTGAAAAAAGATTTCGAGGAGCATCATAAAGCTGTCGGGGAAGGGATGAACATCGATTTGGACAGCGGGAGAATAGTTGACTCCAAGTACAATGAATTCATTCTTGGAATAAAGGCGGAGCTGGACAAGAAGCTGAAAAAAAAGGAAGAGCTTGTTGACATGAAATTAAGCGAGAATGCCAAAAGACAAAAGGAGATTTTTATAAGGAAGTACAGGGAAATGGCGAATGACTTCCACAAAAAATACAATGAAAAAGTTAACGCCGAACTCGAGAAGGAAGTTAATAGCAGGTTTGGGCAGATGCTTGACAGAAAGCTATCCGAGGAAAAAAGGAGAGTCACCGAATTGCTTGTAAAGGAGCAGGCGAGAAAGCTTCATGAGGAAAGAAAAAAGATGGTTGAAAAGCTTGAATCAAATTATAAGAAAAAGCAAAAAGAGCTGTCCGCAAGTTACATGGTAAAAGAAAGTGATTTGCGCAATAAAAGGAAAGAACTGGAAAAAGAAATGGCTAAAATCCAAGTCGAAATGAAAGGGAGAAAAGAATCTCTAGACTCAAAATCCAAGAGCCTCGAAAGGAGAAAACAGAAAATTATCGAAGAAGAGAATAAAATCAAGGTAAGTCAGGCAAAACTCAGCAATGAAATTTCTAGGGAAGAAGAGATAAAAATGCATTATGAAGACAAGGAAAAAGAGATGGAAAAAATAAAGGAGGAGATGTATTCAATGCTTTCTTCAAAGTTCAAGTCCATTAAGGAGAAAAGCAGCAAAGAAGCTGCGCGAAAAGAAGCGCAGATCAAAGCAGCTCTCGAGAAAGAATACAAGGAAAAATTAGAAAAGGGAATAAAAGAAAATGAAATAAAGATGGAAAAAAAGAAAAAGGAACTTGAGAGGCGCATTCAGGAACACGCAAAAGAGATTTTTGGGTAGATAAATTTTTATAAATATTCCTTCTAAATTATTCTATGAGAAAAGATATCAGAATAGTTATCTACTTCCTGATAATAATTTTTATTGCAACTTTAGCCTTCTGGGCATTTAGATTATTAAGCATAACCGGAAACACAGTAATTTCTTTAGAAAACAATTACACCTACACAAAAGCAATATGCAACAAAACAGGATATTGCGAAGATTATGAGATTTCCTGCGTTGGAGGAAGCGTCAGGGGAGTAACCTCAACCGGATTTTCTATTCAAACGGGCAAAGATTGGAAAGACCCGCGGGACAATGAAACAATCAACAATTTTTGTTAGATAATTTTAAATAATTCCAATTCAAGAGGGTTTTATGATAATAGGCATTACGGGAAGAATCGGCGCAGGCAAGGAGACTTTGATACAATTCTTGGTAGATCAGGGTTTTGAGTATATAGTAACTTCCAAAATATTATCTGAAGAATTAGAAGACAGGGGTTTGCCTATAACGAGAGAAAACCAGCAAAATTTGGGCGATGAATGGAGGGAAAAGTATGGGTCGGGCGCATTGATGAAAATGCTTTTGAAAAAAACTGACAAGGGAAAAAATTATATTTTTGACAGCTTAAGAAATGAAAAGGAAGCCGAATTCTTGAGAAGCAATGTCAAAGAGTTTGCTTTAATAGCCGTTGATGCCCCCCAAAAAATCAGATTTGAAAGAATTCTTAAGAGAGGAAAACCAAGCGACCCTAAAAACTGGAAAGAATTTTTGAAAGTTGACAACAGGGATTTTTTTGATGAAAATAACCCTCTTGGACAGCAAGTGGGGAAATGCATGGAGTTGGCAGATTACAAAATAATAAACGACGGGGATTTGAAAACTTTCATGAATGAGATTAAAAATATCTGGCAAGAAATAAAGAGAAAGTTTGATAAATAAAGTTTCAATCGTTTTTTTATGTTAATAGGACTTGTTGGAAAACCTTCTGTTGGAAAGAGCACATTTTTCAAGGCATCCACAATGGCGGATGTTGCAATCGCGCCGCATCCTTTTACAACAATAAAGCCGAATCATGGAATCGCGTATGTCAAAGTTGACTGCATTGACACAGAGTTTAAAGTCCAGTGTAATCCCAATCACGGATTTTGCATTGAGGGAAAAAGATTTGTTCCCGTTGAACTGATGGATGTTGCGGGGCTTGTCAGGGGCGCGAGCGAAGGCAAAGGATTGGGAAACAAGTTTTTGGATGATTTAAGGGAAGCGGACGCATTCATACAAATTGTTGACATCTCCGGAAGAACCGACGCGGAGGGAAAACTCCTTCCCGAGGGAGAAACACACAATCCTCTTGGAGATGTTGAGTTTCTTGAAGATGAACTGAACAAGTGGTATCACAATATTCTTCTGAAAGCATGGAGAAGCTTTTCAAAGAAAGCAGAAACCGAATCAAATGAGGATTTCTCAAAGCTTGTCGCAAAGCAGTTCTCCGGACTTAAGATAAAGGAAGAGGATGTGAAAAATGTTTTGAGGGAATTTGAGTTCAAAAAAAGCCCGAGCTTGTGGAGCAAAGAAGAGCTGATGATGTTCTCATCCAAATTAAGGGAAAAGAGCAAGCCTATGATAATCGCCGCGAATAAAATAGACATTCCCGGTGCCGCGGAAAATTATGAAAAAATGAAAAAGAAATTTCCTAATACTTTGATAATCCCATGCTCTGCGGATTCAGAACTTGCATTAAGGGAAGCTTCAAAAACCAGTCTTATAGACTACATTCCTGGAGAAAAAAAGTTTGAAATTGCTGACAAAAAAAGAATAACTGACAGGCAAAAAGAGGCATTAAACAGGATAAAAAAAGAAGTCTTGGACAAATTTCCCCATGGCACGGGGGTCCAGGAAGTCCTTAATCGGGTTGTCTTCGGGCTTTTGGAATACATTGCAATTTTTCCCGCGGGTGCGAACAAACTCGGAGACAGCAAAGGAAGGATTTTGCCTGATTGTTTTCTTCTTCCAAAGGGTTCAACGGCATTGGATTTTGCATATTTTTTACATACAGACTTTGGGAAGAATTTCATAAAGGCGATAGATGCCCGCACAAAAAAAGCGCTTGGAAAAAATTATGAGCTGAAAAACAGGGACGCTTTGGAAATTGTCACGAAGTAGATAAATTCTTATAAACTCTTTTTTATCAATAGTGTGATGGACAGAGAATCAAGGGAAGAAAGAGAAAATAAGGAAGTTGGAGAAACAATGCATCATCCATGGGAAAGTTATGATGATGCTTAGGTAAACTCATCCAGACTGGCGGAAGGAAACAACTATACTCCCGATGATGTTTCCGCGAATACATTTACCTTGTGAGAAATTAAGGCAAAAATTATTCTTCAAGGCAAATTATATAAATTTGCAATCTTTTTTTAAGTTATGAAAAAGAGATATGTTATAAAAAAAGGAAAGCTTGAAATCACGAGGAACGGAAGGTTTGTTCTGAAACTTGCAAGCAAAATAACAAGAATCTTAAAGCCATTGTCAAGAAAGATACAGGTTGTTGGGAGCATCAGGCGAGGGGAAAAGAAGCCCGTTGATATTGACGTAGTCTTAATTCCAAAAAACAGGGAAAAACTCAGGATGAAGATGGAAGAACTCGGAAAATTTGTGCAGGGTGGTGAACATGAATCCACGTGGAAGATTCAGGGGGTTAAAATTGAATTGTATTATGCAGAAAATTCAGGCGAATGGGGCTCCATGATACTGGCGTATTCAAGCAGGTTTGGGGCGGGCATAGGCTTGAGAATTGTGGCAATGAAAAAAGGATTCAAGCTGAATCAGCACGGGCTTTTTGAGAGAAGAACGGGAAAAAAGGTTGCGGGAAAAACCGAGGAAGAAATTTATCATGCCCTTGGACGCCCTTGGAAAAAGCCCGAAGAGAGATAATATCTAAATTAATTTCAAATAATAAAAACATGATAATAAAAGTCAAGGTAAAAACCAATTCGTCAAAACGGAGCGTGGAGAATTTCGGGAACAATCAGTATCTGGTTTATGTCAAATCTTCCCCTGAAAACGGGAAAGCTAATGCCGAGCTGATAAATCTTCTTTCAAAGGAGCTAGGGGTTCCGCATAAGGCAATCCATATAAATTTCGGAAAAACTTCCGACGAGAAGCTTGTTAAAATCGATTTTTAAAATAACACGCTGCCTTATGGAAAATAAAGATTTAAAAGAATTATTGCTGTATGTTGAAAGATGAAATATGAATATGCGCCGGATTTGCAGGAAATTGCAGAGGAGATATCAAGACTTTTGTTTCCTCACATAATTCTGGAAAGGGTGAAATGCTTTCGAAGTTACGGGAGTTCAAGCAGAAACACAATTGCGCGATGCCATGCACTTGGAAAACTGATGCAAAAGGCTCTGGGCACAAGGGCGCATTATGTCCTTGAGTTTATATCAGAGAATTTTGAAAAACAGGATGAGAAGGAAAAGCTAAAAGTGATAATACACGAGCTGATGCACATTCCCAAGACTTTCGGCGGGGGGTTCAAGCACCACGACTATGTCTGCGACAAAAACATAAATTTTTTTTACAAAAAATACGAGAGTGCCAAGAGGTTAAAAAAGAAAAAATGGTGGGAGTAATATTCAAAAACAGGAAAATTAGGGTTCCTGCAAGGGAGGTTTCTTTTTTCAGTATGGGGTTAATTTTCAGGACGAGAAACACGAAAAATCTCTGGTTTAAGCGCATTCCAGAGGGAAATTTCTCGCTCACTTCCTTTTTTGTTTTCTTTCCGTTTTTGGTTCTGTGGCTTGACAAAAAAAAGAAAGTGGTGGATTTGAGAATAGCCGGACCGTTTCAGGCAAGAATAAACACAAAAAAAAGATTTTCTTCAGTTATTGAAATACCCATAAACAAACAAAACAAGAAAATAATCAAGTTCTTCGTCGGGAAGGAAAGATTTAAATACAATTGAGAGCTTATTATTATAAATTAATAAAAGGAGGTAAAGATGGGAAAAGTAATTGTTAAAAGTGTTGTCAAGAGGAAGCCTGGACACCTTTACTATGTGGATGGAAAGGGAAATGTCTGCGAAGCTAAGATGGCCCGAGGCGGAAAGAGAAAAAAGGCAAAGAAAAAGGCAACAAAAAAGAGATCTTCAAAGAAAAGAAGAAGATAAATAATTTTTGTTTTTTATTTTATATTTTTTATTTTGGAAAATGTTTTAAACATTGAATATCCTGTTCCTGTATGAAAACAATAATCCTTGCCGCAGGTTTTGGGACAAGGCTTTACCCGTTGACGCTTGGCTGTCCTAAGGCGCTTCTTAAAGTTCGAGGAAGGCATTTGATTGAACATATTCTGGAAAAACTTCCAAAAGAAAACAATGAAATTGTTGTTGTGTCCAATGGGAAATTTTACGGCATGTTCAGGGAGTGGAACAAGAAGCACAAGGAAATAAGGATTTTGAACGACAATGTCTTAAGCAATGAAGAGAGGATAGGCGGCATGGGGGATTTATGGCTTGCAATCAACAAAGAAAAAATAAATGACGACTTGCTTGTCGTGTTAGGGGATAATTTTTTTGGTTTTGAAGTATTAGATTTTGTCAATGAATTTGTAAGAAACAAAAAAATAATGTTAGGCGCTTATGAGACTTCCCTTGAAAACGCAAAAAAATTCGGGGTTGTTAAATCCGACGGAAAAGGAAACCTTGCGGGAATCGAGGAAAAACCGGCTAATCCGGATTCAAATCTCATCGTCGTGGGGTTGTATGCGATACCTAAGGAAAAAATAGGAAGGATTAGGGAGTACATTGAAAGCGGAAAAAACAGGGAGGGTGTCACTTATTTAATCAAGGACTTGGTGGGCAAGGAAAAAATAAAAGTTCATAAGTTTACGGGAGAATGGCATGATATAGGCTCCTTGGAGGATTATAAAAAGCTGAAAAATGGCTAAAAAATATTTTTTAGGAGTGGAATCCACGGCGCACACTTTTGGAATAGGAATTGCTAAGAAAGGGAATGTTTTGTCAAATGTAAAGAGCGCTTACACAACGGAAAAGGGGGGGATAATTCCTGTTGATGCGGCGAGGCATCACAGAGAAAACAGAGAAAAGATTTATGTTCAGGCATTGGAAAACGCAAAAATCAAAGAGGATGAAATAAAAGCCATTGCGTTTTCCCAGGGTCCCGGATTGAGCCCCTGCCTGATTGAGGGAATGAAATTTGCAAAATCCCTTGCTGAAAATTTGAACCTGCCTTTGATTCCTGTAAACCACTGCGTCGCGCATCTTGAAATCGGGGGTTCAATAAAACCATCTTCACCGAAGAATCCCGTGATGCTTTATGCTTCGGGGGCGAACACGCAGGTTATTTCGTATGAGGCAGGAAAATACAGGGTTTTCGGGGAAACTCTTGACACGGGAGTGGGAAACTTTCTTGATAATTTTGCTAGGCACCTTGGCCTTGGATTTCCCGGAGGGCCTAAAATAGAGGTTCTTGCAAAAAAAGGAAAGGAATACATTGAACTTCCGTATAGGGTTAAGGGGATGGACGTTGCCCTTTCAGGCATATTGACTAATTTGAAGCAGAAAATTGAATCCGGGAAATTTAAAAAAGAAGATTTGGCTTACTCTACGCAAGAGACTGTTTTTGCAATGCTTGTTGAAGTGAGTGAAAGAGCTTTGGCGCATTTGGGGAAGAAAGAGCTGCTTCTCGGAGGAGGGGTGGGGTGCAACTCCAGATTGCAGGAAATGTGCGGAAAAATGTGCGAGGAAAGAGGGGCAAGATTTTACGTTCCGCCGAGAGACTTGCTTGTTGACAATGGCGCGATGATTGCATTTCTTGGCGAGATAATGTTCAAAAACGGAATAAACTTCCTGGGAAAAAAAGCTATGGAATTGGATATAAAACCCCGTCAGCGTACGGATGATATTGAGGTGAAGTGGAAATGAACAGGGCAATTTTTTTGGACAAGGATGGAACTTTGGTTGAATACAATCCTTATGGAGAAAAGCCAAGAGCTGAAGATATACTCAATGATATTTTGATGGAGAGCTTCCTTTTGAGCCCATTGAATGGAATAGAATGAAAATTGTTGACGAAAAACCGCCTGTAAACGAGAGATATGTGAATTTAAGACCTGAACTTTACAGGGATTTAAGTGCTGTAGGTATTGATGGATAATACAGGCATTCAAAATAAACTCATCCCGAACAATGCAAGGTAAGCCATTACTACTGTTATAGTAATATTCCCCAAAACCAGCGGAAAGATTATTTTCCTGAAAGGATAGTTCACAAGCCCGAGGGAAAAAGTGACAACATCATTCGGCAAGGGTGTCATGGCGTAAACATAAACAAAAAGAGGAACTACTCCCGCCGGGATTCTTGCGATTATCCTGTTTGCCCGTTCAAACTTTTCACCAATTTCTTCCGGAGAGATTTCTTTTGTCCTTGCTCCAAGATAAAAATACAGGACATCTCCCAGTGTTACTCCCACTCCTCCTATAATTCCGAGAAGAATGGGATTCAACCCGGCTATTGCGAAAATGGGTATGAAAACATAATAGGATGATGCAGTTATCAGAGAAGAGCCGCCCACCGCCGAAATAAAGAACAAGATTGCGTAGCTGTTTCTTACGCCTATTTTTGCGACAATCTGGCTTGGCGTAAAATAATGAAGAGTCACTACCAAAGAGACTGCAAAAATGAGCATAACCAAAAACCAAAGATAGTTTTTTATCCTGTTTTTCATTTCTTTTTTAAGAGACTCACCTATAAAAACTTTGATGAGAAAAACTTTATAAACAAACTTTTTCCTTAATATTTATCCAATGAGCGAATCTTCGCGAGGAGATTTTCGTTCTGATATAAACATGACAGATGCATATAATCTAATTGAACGCGCCCGAAGAACAGGGAAGATAGAAAAAGGCACAAACGAAGTTACGAAAGCAATCGAAAGAGGCACCGCGAAATTCGTCGCATACGCCTCTGACGTCGAGCCAAAGGAAATTGTGCAGCACATTCCTGCTTTATGCAAGGAAAAAAATATTCCATGCGAGAAAGTTGACAGCAAGCAAAAACTCGGCATGGCTGCAGACCTTCCCGTGAGCACTTCCAGCGTTGCCATAATCGAAGGAGGGGAGGTAGAGAAAGAAATTAATTCTTTGAAGAAATAAAATGACCAAGCAGCAAAAATTAAAGGAAAAAACACAGCAACAGCCCACGAAAGGCAGCGACAGAATATCAACCGGAGAGGCTGTTCCAGCTGTTGTAGAGGAAGTAATCGGAAGAACTGGATTCAGAGGGGAAATAACGCAGGTTCGCTGCGCCGTTCAGGAAGGAAAAGACAAGGGAAGAGTGATGAGAAGAAATGTAAAGGGACCCATAAAGCCCGGAGATTTTCTTATGTTAAGGGAAACGGAGATTGAAGCCCGAAGAATAAAGTCAAAAGTCACAAAAGGAGCTTATACGTAAAATGCCCAAATGCGTTTATTGCGGAAAAGAGTATAGTTTTCCCAAAGGAACGACTGTTGTGACAAACAAAGGGAACATTAATTATCTGTGCTCGTCAAAATGCAGGAAGAATATGGGTATGAAAAGGAGAAAAGTTCGATGGGTAAGCAAAAAGAAAAAAGTCAAAGAGGGTGCCATCTTCCAAAATCCCTAATTTGGGTTATAGGAATTACAATATCTTTAGAACGAATTATTTCTTTGCCTAATGCAGGACGATGTCTTATTGCTTCACCGTTAATTTTTATGTAAGGGCTTGTTATCCCTCTTGGTATACATTTCGATATAAAATACAAGCGTCCTCTAACTTCGTTAAATATTCCATTGCCATCAAAATATAATACTTGAACACTTGGTGTTGGTAAAAGTTAAACCATCATCTTCACTTCTAAATATTTTTATTAACAAATCATATTTTTCTCTTGCATCTCCTGCATTGCTTCACCTGAAATTAACCATATAACTATCCTTGTCTAAACGCTTTTAAATTTAATTGTTCTAAAAAAAACACAAAGTTAATTTTGCCGTTTCCAGCCTTAAAAAGCCCGAATTTGAGGGGCAAGATTTTTAAAGAACAATTCATTTTTTATTGCAGTGAGTGTTTCTCGTCGGGAAAGTCTCATAAGTAAATTTTTACCGACGACAAAATATAATGAATCCGCAAAAAACATATACTGCAGAGTCCATAAAAGTCCTTGAAGGGCTTGAAGGAGTAAGGAAAAGGCCGAGCATGTACATAGGCTCGACTGGAAAAGACGGCCTGCACCATTTGGTTTACGAGGTGGTGGACAACTCCGTTGACGAGGCTCTTGCCGGTTATTGCAATAAAATAAAGATTACCCTGAATGGGGACGGCTCGGTGACAGTTGAGGATGACGGAAGGGGGATTCCTGTGGATATTCATCCCCAGTTCAAGGTTCCTGCGGTTGAAGTGGCGTTGACAAAACTGCATGCAGGGGGAAAGTTTGACAAAAAGACATATATGATTTCGGGAGGACTGCATGGAGTGGGAGTAAGCGTTGTAAATGCCCTGTCCGAAAAATTAATCATAGAGATAAAAAGAGACGGAAAAATTCACCAGCAAGAATTCTCGCGGGGAGTGCCCAAGGGAAAACTGAAAGTTATAGGACAAGTCCCAAAAGAAGAGACTGGAACGAAAGTCACATTCTTTCCTGACGGCGAGATTTTTTCAACTACAAAATTTGACTACACTTTTCTCGAAACAAGACTGCGGGAAATATCTTTTCTAAATTCGGGACTGAGGATTATCCTTAAGGATGAAAAGAAAAATGAAAAACAGGAATTTTTTTCATCCGGCGGGCTGATTGAATTCATAAAGTGGATAAATTCCTCAAAAGAGGCTCTGCACAAGCCGATTTACTTCAAAAAGGAAATGAAAGATGTTCTTGTTGAGGTTTCCGTGCAGTACAACAGCGGTTATCAGGAAAATGTATTCGGCTTCGTGAACACCATAAATACCGTCGAGGGAGGAACCCATGTTTCCGGTTTTAGGGCTGCGTTAACAAGAGTCATAAACGAATATGCCAAAAAATTCGGCGCCCTGAAAAACGGGAAGGATGAAAGCCTTACGGGAGAAGACGCAAGAGAGGGGCTGACTGCAATATTGAATTTGAAAATACCCGAGCCACAGTTTGAGGGACAGACAAAAACAAAGCTTGGCAATTCCGAGATAAAGGGGTTGGTTGATTCTGTGACTACCTCTGCCCTCGGGGAATTTTTTGAGGAAAATCCGAGCATTGCAAGAAAAGTAATTTCAAAGGTTATGGACGCGGCAAAGGCGCGCCTGGCTGCCAAAAAGGCAAAAGATTTGGTGAGAAGAAAAAATGCTTTTTCCCTAGGTGGTTTGCCGGGAAAGCTGGCCGACTGTTCAAAGAAGAAATCGGACGATACGGAGCTGTATTTGGTGGAGGGAGAATCTGCAGGAGGCTCTGCTAAGCAAGCAAGAAACAAGGAATTTCAGGCAATACTTCCGCTGAGGGGGAAAATCCTCAATGTTGAAAAGGCAAGCCCTTCAAAAACTCTTTCTAGCGAGGAAATAGCAAACATGATAACAGTGATAGGCGCCGGAGTCGGGGAGAGCTTTAATATTGAAAAGATGAGATACAGCAAAATAGTGATTATGACGGATGCCGACGTGGATGGAGAGCACATCAAAACGCTCCTTCTGACTTTTTTCTTCAGGTTTATGCCTAAGATGATAGAAAACGGAAACGTTTACGTTGCCCTTCCCCCTTTGTACAGGATAAGGAAAAAGGAAGATGTTTATGTTTACTCCGATGAGGAACTGAAGAAATCCTTGGACCACATCGGAGCCACGGGCACAAGCGTTACAAGATTCAAGGGACTTGGCGAGATGTCCTCCGAACAGCTTTGGGAAACAACAATGAATCCCAAAACAAGAAAAATAAAGAAAGTTTTCATTGAGGATGCCGTTGAAGCGGACAGGGTATTCAGCATGCTTATGGGCAGCGATGTCGCTTCAAGAAAAAAGTTCATTTCTGAAAATGCAAAGGAGGCGAATTTAGATATATGAAAATTAAAATTTCCATCCGCACCAGTTTAATAAATAAAGCATACTCTGGGGCAAATCTTAACATATGACCACCGAGAAAATAAAAAAAATGATGATGGAAAGCATGAAAGCCAAGGAGGATTTTTTTAGCCAGGCGGAAAACATAGAGAAAACCGCCGAGAAGATTGCAGAATGCTTTAAGAAAGGCGGAAAAATACTGATTTTTGGAAACGGAGGCAGCGCGGCGGATTCTCAGCATATTGCAGGAGAGCTTGTAGGAAGATTTAAACTTGAAAGAAAGGCATTGCCCGCAATTGCTCTGACAACAGACACTTCAATACTTACCGCATGGTCAAATGACTATGATTTTTCAGAGGTGTTTGAAAGGCAGGTTGAAGCTCTTGCAAAACGCGGGGATATCCTTGTTGGAATATCCACTTCGGGAAATTCTGAAAATGTCATAAGGGCGTTTAAAAAAGGAAAGGAAATGGGCACGTTCAACATTTCAATGACGGGGAAAGACGGAGGGAAACTGAAGCCTATAAGCGATTTGAATATAAATTCCTCTTCAAACAGCACTCCGAGGATTCAGGAATGTCATATTCTTGCTTACCATATTTTCTGCGATTTGATTGAAAATAAAATGTTCGGGAAAAACTTAGGAGTTGAAAATTTAAAAATGGAGGAAAATTCAAGGCCGTGGGGAAGATATGATGTTTTGCATAAAGATTCAGGCTCAACAACTAAAATAATAAGAATAAATCCTGGAATGAGATTTAGTTTGCAATTTCACAAAAAAAGAGAAGAGCACTGGGTTGTTGTCAGGGGAGAAGGAAAAACCACACTGGGAGAATCGGAAATAGAAGTTAAAGCAGGGAGTTATGTATATGTCCCAACAGGGGAAATTCACAGGATGGAAGCATACGGAGAAGGGTTGGACTTCATTGAAACACAAGTAGGCGTATGCGACGAAGATGATATTGTCAGATTAGAAGATGACTTTGGGAGAATAAATCAGGCAAAATGAAACAAAAAAATCTTAAGTTTGCAGTTATAGGAATTGCGGTTTTGCTAGTTGCATCTTTGGCATTCTTTATAATAAACAGCAACCCAAAAGCTCCAAAGGTTGTCGAAGAGCAGCCCTATACTAGCGATTATTTTGAATCTTTGGACAATTGCAGATGCGTTGAAAAAGAAAGACATGTTTGTTTGCCGGAAGGTTTTGAGTATAATTCAACCAGAAAACTTTGCATTAATTCAGAAAAAAAGCTTGTAACAACCTCCGTATTAAAATGTTCAGAATATGAGTGTTCGGGCGAGATTTTTTCTTATAATTTTGAAAGCGAAAAATGGGAGAAAAAGTAAATAAGATTAATGTTCATTGAAAATGGCTAAAAAAAACAAATTAAAAACACCCGAGTGGATTCTTGAAGGCTATAGCTCGGAAGAGGCTTATGAAAAATCAAAAGGCGTTAAAACAAAAAAGAAAAGCGGGAAAACTTTCAAGATGAGGAAATGCCCAAAGTGCAAAAGCGACAATGTTGGCGTTGTAATTACGGGAGAGGAGGACAAGGGAATTAGGGAGTGGGAATGCAGGAAATGCAAGTGGAGCGGAAAAAACATAATTGAAAGCGAGCTGTCGGAGGATGAATTCATGAAATATCTTGATGACAAAGGGGAGGAAGTTTCATAATGGAGAAAGAAGGCGCGGTTTCCGGCGAAGAAATGGCGGATGTAAATGTAACTGAAATTTCCCTTTACAGGGAAGAGATAGACGAGCTGATAGAAAAACTAAGGGAACTAAAAAATACAAGAGACAAGATAGAGTTTGAAATTGACGATGAAAATGATTTGATTGTGAATTATGAAAACGGAGAGGAGAATAATTAAAATGACAAGCGAAAAAGAAAATTTAAATGAAGTGCAGAAGGGTGTAATTAACTCGGAAGTTTCCGAAGAGATGAAGAAATCCTATCTGGATTATGCCATGTCAGTCATAGTTTCAAGGGCTATCCCTGCAATTGAAGACGGATTAAAGCCCGTGCAAAGAAGGATATTGTATTCGATGAATCTTATGGGTGTAAAGTCAAATTCACAGACAAAAAAATCCGCGAGAATTGTAGGAGACGTAATAGGAAAATTCCACCCTCACGGAGACACTGCAGTGTATGACGCATTGGTAAGAATGGCTCAGGAATTTTCCCTTAGATATCCTTTGGTTTTAGGGCAGGGAAACTTTGGTTCTGTGGACGGGGATCCTCCTGCGGCTTATCGTTATACCGAGGCGAAGCTCTCCGAGATTTCGACGGAATTGCTCGAGGACATTGAGAAGGAAACCGTGGAATTCACGCCGAATTTTGACAACTCATTAAAAGAGCCGCTGCTTCTTCCTGGGAAACTTCCTTCGCTTCTTCTTAATGGGGCAACGGGAATAGCTGTGGGCATGGCTACAAATATCCCGCCTCACAATCTCACTGAAATTTGCGATGCGATAATCTCCACAATAAAGAATCCGGAAATTTCCATAGACGAGCTGTGCGGAATTGTAACGGGTCCGGATTTTCCCACGGGAGGAATCATAAACGGGGATATGAAAGAGCTTTACAAAACGGGAAGGGGAAAAATAGTCGTCAGGGGAAAGACAAATATTGAATCGGAAAAAAACAGGGAGTTTGTGGTTATAACGGAGATTCCTTACATGCTTAACAAAACTACCCTGATTGAGCAAATAGCAAACTTCATCCAGGACAAAAAAATAAAGGACATCTCTGATTTGAGGGACGAAAGCTCCAAGGGAAAAATCCGAATCGTTCTTGAGCTGAAAAAGGGCGCAAATTCAAAGTTTGTGGTTAACTCGCTGCATAAGTACACGAGGTTGCAGGATTTTTTCAACGTCAATTTTCTTGCCCTTGTCAACGGCGAGCCAAAAGTCCTGAACCTAAAACAGGCCATTGAAGAGTACATAAAATACAGAAAAAGCATCATAACAAGCAGGACAAAATTCGAGCTGAAAAAGGCGGCGGAGAGGCAGGAAATTGTCCTCGGGCTTTTGATTGCGCTGAAAAAAATAGACGAAATAATTTCCATGATAAAAAAGGCAAAATCCGGCTCAGAGGCGTCTGAAAACCTGGTGAAGAATTTCAAGCTTACGAAAAGGCAGGCGCAGGCTGTTCTAGAGACGAAGCTTCAGCAGCTGACTTCTTTGGAGCAAAGCAAGCTTACGAAGGAATCCCTTGAATTGAAGGAAAAAATTTCCGAGTTTGAAAAAATCCTTGGGAATGCGGGTGAAATTTTGAAGATAATAATGAAGGAAATTTCCGAGCTTAAGAAAAAATACGGCGATGCCAGAAAGACGCAGGTTCTGCAGAAAATATCAGAAATTTCCGAGAAAGATTTGGTTCAGAACAAGGACATTGTCGTTACAATCACGGACAAGGGCTATACCAAAAGGATGGATGTAAAATCATACAAGGAACAGAAAAGAGGCGGAAGGGGAACGATAGGCTCGGGACTTACAACGGGAGATTTCGTAAGAGAGATAATAACATGCTCCACCCATGATTATTTGATGTTTTTCACTTCAAGAGGAAGAGTTTTGTGGCTGAAGGCTTATGAAATTCCCGAGGCGGAAAAGTACAGCAAGGGAAAGGCGATAGTCAACCTTCTCAGCCTGACGAACGAAAAAATCACGAAAGTAATTTCCGTTATGGGCTTTGAGGATTCGTTGTTTATGGCCACCAAAAAAGGAATTGTGAAAAAAATTCCATTGAAGGAGTTTTCAAAACCAAGAGCCTCGGGAGTAAGGGCGATAAATCTTCCCGAAGACAATTCTGATTTTTTGATTGATGTGAAGCTTATAAAAAAGGAACAGGAAGTTTTGCTCGCGTCGAGAAAAGGGCAGGCGGTAAGGTTCAACAGCCATGATGTAAGGGAGACGGGGAGGGTAAGCTATGGCGTCACAGGAATAAAACTTTCTCCCGGAGATGAAGTTGTAAGCATGGAGGTTTTGGAAACAAAAGAAGTTCTTACAATAACAAAAAACGGATATGGAAAAAGGACATCGGTGTCCAATTACAGGAAAACTGCACGCGGAGGAAAGGGGGTAATCAATGTCAAGGTTTCGGAAAAAACAGGGGAAGTCGTCACTACAATCTCCGTGAATCCCGAGGACGGAATAATAATCACAACCGCAAAGGGCATTGTGATAAGGACAACCTTGAAAAACATAAGAGTTATGGGAAGAGCCGCGCAGGGTGTGAGAATTGTGAAGCTCCAGGAAAAGGACTATGTCACTGATTTAATCCGAGTTACTGACATTAACGGAAATGGGAACGTTGTTGAATAATTTTTAATTCCTTTAAAATTTTAATGCAAAAATCTGGATATTAGCGCTTGAAATATCTGGTTGATATAATTATTGCTGAATTCTGCAAACTTATTTAACAATAAAAAAATTATCCTAGCTTTACACCAATTTCAAGCGGAACGAAGTGGAGTGGTATAATTCAAATAACAACTGCTTGTTAAACAAATCTGAAATCACTAAAATCTTTATAAAACACCTTTTTGTTAAAAATAAATGAATTTAAAAAAATACGGAATGCTTGCGCTTTTCGCGGGAGCGCTTACTTTTTCTTTTCCTTCCTTTGGAGGTGACGGCATCAATTCCGGCAGGACAATAACAACAAGAGACATATTGGGGGAAAAAACAATAACGGATATTGACGGAGACGGAACACTTGACAGGATATTTCTTACAAGAGGAAGCACAAGCATGCCTTATTCAATAATACATGAAGCGGGCAATAGCAAAAACTATAATGGACCAGTTGAAGATTACCTCAAGGGATTCAAGAGATATTTGTGCAGCAGATATGATGGTAGGGATAAGTGTTCTTATATTAATTCCTACGATGCAACCAAGGATCAAAAAATATTTGAAGAAAGCAGGTAATTAAAATGAATGTTAATCTCTTTTTCTAAATAATCCTTTACTCAATGATGCTATTAATAACAAAATTCCTCCTATGTCAATAAAAGATTTCTGTAACTCTACGTTTGCATATTGAGCATATTCAGGAGAACTTTCAATTTCCCATTTTATTGAATATGCCTTATCAAGATTTGCTTCAAGAGACTTTGCCTTATCAAGATTTGCTTCAAGAGAATTTCTATTGAGAGGAAGAGGAGGCAGCAATCTATCATTCAGACTGATGGATTTTTCAATATCTACTATTAATCTATCTGTCTTGCTGTGTAAATCATCAATTTCTTGATAAGGGTTGGGAAATAACGAGTTAATCAAAAGAATCCCTGCGCCCGCAACAGCGCCCATAAGATAAGTTCTCTTGTTTAATACTCTTCTTTCTATTAAAGCCATAAAAATTTAACTAAATCTGGGTTTATAAGAATTATTATGTTACTTTTTCTTCCTGTTCTCTTTCATCTTCCTATATTCCTCGAGGGTAATTTGTTTTTCAGGCGGTTTGTTTCCCCATGCGGGACAGATGTCCTTGTACTCGCACCAGTTGCACAAAGGCGATTTCGTTGGCGGAAACTCTTTTGTACTCTCAATTTCTTTTATCAAGGCAAGAGTTTCTTTTTTTAACCAGTTTAACTGTTCATTGGTTCTTCTTGAATGAATCCTCTTGTCAAATGCGAGATAGTGCCAAACGAGAATAATTTCCTTTTCCTCTCCGAATATTTCCTTTATTGCAATTGAGTAAAGCGCAAG
>CAZLQA010000009.1:0-20506 GCA_964561665.1 Candidatus Woesearchaeota archaeon | reverse complement strand
CTCGCTTACAGAGTTGCGGGCGGCTCTTAAAAAATTTGAGAAGGAAATTCCCAGTATCTCGGGAGAAAACTGAAAAGAGATGAAAATTCCCTTTCTTGCCCTCTCATCGGCAGAAAGCTCTGAAATGTCCTCGCCGTTGAGAAATATTTTTCCTTTGGCAACAGAATATTTACCGTTTCCCATAACAGCGTTTGCAAGAGTGCTTTTCCCAGAGCCGTTCCTTCCTGTCAAGGCATAAATTTTTCCCGCCTTCAACTTCAGATTTACATTATCCAGGATTTTTTTTCGTGAATCAGAAGCTTCAACACTTAGGTTTTTTATTTCAAGCATTTTTTGACAGCCTCCAGAGGCAGAAGCGCGCATTTGATTCTTCCCTGATTAACATTTATTTTAAGAAGTTTTATCATGTCCTTTTTTCCAAGCTCTTTTACATCCGAAATCTTCATTCCCCTTATTTTATCCGTGAGAAGCGAGGACGAAACCATGCTTATCACGCAGCCGCTTCCGGAGAATTTTGCGTCTTTCACTTTTCCGTTCCCTGCATTAATGTGGATTGTTATTTCATCCCCGCAAAACGCGTTGTTTTCAGTATGCTTATGCGTCGGATTTTTCAATTCGCCATAATTGCCAGGATTCCTGTAAAGCTCAAGAATATGCTCTCTGTACATTCCTTCAGACATATCGCTATTATGACTCATATTATCCTGTAATAAATCCTCCTGTTGTTTTTTCCCTTGTTGTCGCATCTTATAAATTCCATCTTCCCTATTTCCTCCGTTGATTTGACATGCGTTCCTCCGTCCGCCTGAACATCAAATTCACCTATGTTAACAATTCTAACTTCACTTAAATTTTTAAGAAAATTATTTGTTGCGAGCTTTGAGAGCTGAGGAATTTTCATAGCTTCTTCCCTCGGCAAAAACTTGACGGACACTTTCAAGTCTTTTGACATCACTTCATTTGTTTTTTCTACCCAGGATTTTATTTCTTCCAAATCATACCTTTCAAGATTCAAGTCAACTCTGCATTTGTCCACATCAAGCTGATTCCCTGTAACCAACGCCCTTGATTCCCTAAAAATGACTTCCGTAAATAGGTGCATGGAGGTATGCGCTTTCATCAATGCATATCTTCTTTTCCAGTCAATCTCGCAACTTACCTTGTCTCCTATTTCCAAGCCGGCTTTGTCAACTTCGTGCGAAATCACCCCGTCGAATTTGCCGACAAAGATAACATTGAATTTTTCACCGCTGCTTTTTGCAACAATTGTTCCAGTGTCATGTGGCTGTCCGCCGGAACTGGGATAAAAAGCCGTCTGGTCCAGCACAATAAATTTTCCATCCTTAACTTCAACAACTTTCGCATCCCATTTATTCAAATAGCTATCCTTCAGGTAAAGCGCCTCTGTCATTTTTCATTAAACCTCTTATTTATCTTATTTAAAGCTTCGGCTAATTTGTCAACATCTTCCTTTGTGTTGTAAAATGAAAAGCTTGCCCTTGCAGTCCCGTTTTGCTTTATTTTCAATGTTTTCATCAACGGCATCGTGCAGTGGTGCCCCGCCCTTATGCAGATTTTATAATCGTCCAGCAAAGAGGCAACGTCGTGAGAAGGAATCCCTTTCAGATTAAACGAGATTATCGAAGATATTTTGTATGGAGGAGAGTACAACTCCATGCCTTTTACATTGCTTAGCTTGTCAAGGGCATACATGGTTATCTGTTCTTCGTAATTATTTATTTTTTCAATTCCAATTTTTTCAATATATTTTATTGCTTCCGCCAAAGCAACCGCTCCTGCGACATTTTGCGTTCCCGCCTCAAACCTTTCGGGGATTGCATTCCACTCCGCATTTTCAAAACTCACGGATTTTATCATGTCTCCTCCGAACTGAAAAGGCAAGATCCTAGCCAGCAGTTCCTTTTTTCCGTACAAAACACCCACTCCAAAAGGCCCGTAAATCTTGTGTCCTGAAAAAGCCAGAAAGTCGCAACCCATACTCCTAACATTAATCTTCATATGCCCAACACCCTGAGCAGCGTCGACAATAGTGATAATATCTTTGCTCTTTTTCTTTGCAATTCCTATGATTTCTTTGACAGGATTTATTGTTCCGAGGGTGTTTGAAACATGAGCCAAAGAAATGATTGCAGTCTTGTCCGTTATCTTATTTTTTGCGTCCTCCATGTCCAGCGTGAAATTCCTTTTCACTTTTATGAATCTCAGTTTCATTCCCTTTCTTTTTGCCAATTGTTGCCACGGCACAAGATTAGAGTGGTGCTCCATTTCCGTGAGAAGAATTTCATTTTTTTCCTTTTTAATTATGGAATCAACAGTGTAAGACAAAAAATTAATGCTTTCCGTGGTTCCGCTTGTGAAAATTATCTCTTTATGGTTTGCGTTGATGAATTTTGCAACTTCTTTTCTTGCGTTTTCATACTTTTTTGTTGCCTTCACGGACAAATCATAAATTCCCCTGTGGATGTTTGCATTCGAAGTTTCATAAAATTCCTTAACAGAATTTATAACTTGTTTTGGCTTTTGCGTCGTGGATGCGTTGTCGAGATAAACCAGTTCGGGATTGTTCTTGAAAATCGGGAAATCTTTTTTGTTCATCTTAAATCACGGAATTTTCAATCTCCATTTCAATCAGCCTATTTAATTCCACAGCGTATTCAACAGGAAGTTCTTTTACAACAGGCTCTATAAATCCCGAGACTATCATCTTCACCGCCTCCTTCTCCGAAAGCCCGCGCGACATCAGATAAAATAACTGCTCCTCCTGTATTTTTCCGACGGCAGCCTCGTGGGAAACTTCAACATCATTTTCCGAAATATCCATTGCTGGAAGGGTAATTGCGCGGCTTTTGTCATCAAGCATCAACCCGTCGCATCGGACATATGATTTTGAATTTTTGCATCCTTTTTTTATTGAAACCAATCCCCTATAAGAACTTACCCCTCCCTGAAGGCTTATTCCCTTGCTGATGACGTACGAAGAAGTATTTTCAGCTAAATGGTAAACTTTGCATCCCGTGTCCTGATACTGGCCTTCGGAAGCATAAGCAATTCCAATATAATCCGTTTTTGAATTTTTACCAAGAAGAACGCTGCACGGATAAAGCATGGTGGTTTTGCTTCCAAGATTCCCGTTAACCCATTCCATCACGGCGTTTTCGTGGACGATTGCGCGTTTTGTGTTAAGATTGTAAGTGTTTTTGCTCCAGTTCTCAATGCTTGAATATCTAACTTTTGCATTTTTTAAAACATGTATCTCAACGCATCCCGCATGAAAGCTTGTTTCCGTGTAAAGCGGAGCGGAGCAGCCTTCTATATAATGTATATCTGAGTTTTCGTCCGCAATTATAAGAGTGTGCTCAAACTGCCCCCCGCTGCGGGCGTTCATCCTGAAATAAGCCTGCAATGGAAGCTCAACCTTGACATTTTTAGGAACATAAATGAAAGTTCCTCCGGAGAAAACGGCGGCGTGCAGCGCGCTGAACTTGTGCAATGAAGGAGAAACGCAATTAGTCATAAAATATTTCTTAACAAGTTCCGGAAATTTTCTTACAGCTTCGTCCATGTCAAGAAATACAACTCCTTTTTTCTCAAGATTCTTTTTTAAGTTATGATAGACAACTTCGCTTTCATACTGGGCTCCGACGCCGCCGAGAGATTTCGCCTCCGCCTGCGGAATTCCGAGTTTCTCATATGTTTTTCTTATATCGGCAGGCACGTCTTTCCAATTTCTTGAGTTTTTTGCGGCATTAGGCTTCATATAAAAATAAATTTCATTCAAATCAAGTTCGTCCAGCGAAGGTCCGAAAGAGGGCATGGGTTTTTTCATAAAAATTTCAAGGGCTTTCAGCCTTTTATGCAGCATCCATTCCGGCTCGTTTTTGTCTTTTGAGATTTGCCTTACAACCTCCTCCGTGAGCCCTTTTTGGGATTTGAATTTCAGCTTCTCGGGATTGCTCATGTTAAGGGATTCCCTGGTAAGATTAATTAGTTCCATCAAAAATCTAAACCGCAGGGATTTTAAAAGTTAACTATTGTTAAGAATTGGAAGTTTAGATAGCAATTGATTAACCTTAAGGATGTTACAAAACCAAAATAACACATATTCCCACCCTATCTAATTAATAATATTTAATCTTTATAAGAGTCATCTGTCTACTTTTACGTCAGTTTTATCTAAAATAATCCTTTCCCTTTTTTCACCCCAAACTTTATATTTTACAATTATATCAAATATTCATGCCCAACATAATGCCCCAGGAAATTGAGGTTTGGTATCTCATTCCCGCGCTGAGAAAGGAATTTGCGGGAATTTTCATACACGATTACGGGTTTAGCCAGAAAAAAGCCTCTGAGCTTCTGGGAATCACCGAATCCGCAATTTCCCAGTACCTAAAATCAAAAAGAGGCAATGAACTGAAGTTTTCAAAAACGGAATTAAGCAGAATAAAAAAATCCGCGAAGAGCATCGCAGAAGGTGGAAACGCCATGAAAGAACTCTATGACTTGTGCATAGTTCTGAGAAAGTCAAAGACAATCTGCTCGCTCCACAAAAGCCATGACAAAAGCATAGACAAAAACTGCGATGTTTGCTTTAAATAAAAAACATTTTAAACCATTTTTATCATAGAATTACAGCGCGGTATTAGTTTAGTGGTAGAACAATACGTTGCCAACGTATAAACCAGGGTTCAATTCCCTGATACCGCATTACGGAATTGATAAATCGGTTTAAACGAGAAGGAAAGAGCGCGAGAGAACCTTGGTTCCATCTCGCTTCAACTCCCCAATACTGCATTTATGAAGATTTTTTTAATCCTCCATCCCCATTCCGGAAGGCATTCCACCCATTCCGGACTTTGCACCCCTCGAACTTTCCCCAGAAGAAGCTATCACATCATCAATCCTCAAAATCATCACCGCCACGTCTGTCGCGGAATTTATCGCCTGGCTTTTTATTTTCAAGGGCTCTATTATTCTTGCCTTGAAAACATCTTCAACCCTGTTTGTGAACAAATTCAGCCCGGCGTTTTTTTCTCCGGCATCATGGAGAGATTTCAATTCCGTCAGAACATCAATGGGATCTATTCCTGCGTTTTCTGCGAGAGTAAAAGGTATAAACTCCAACGCGGAAGCAAATTCAACTATTGCAAGCTGCTCCCTTCCTGAAAGCCCCTGCGAAAAGTCCCTCAGTCTTTTTGCAAGTTCCATCTCCACCGCACCCCCTCCAGGAACAACCAGCCCCTGCTTCAGAGAGCATGCAATATCTCCCAGCCCGTCCTTAATTGCCCTCTCTATCTCGTCCATAACATGCTCCGTGCCCCCGTGAATCAAAATCGTAAGTGCTTTTGGATTGCTGCATCCGGTAACATATGTAAGAACATCCTCTCCATGCATCACTTCCCTTACGCTTTCGGCATTTCCAAGCTCATGGGAAGAAAGCTCATTAAGACTGCTGATTATTTTCCCTCCTGTCGCTTTTGCTATTTTTTCCATATCGCTTCTTGCAACCCTCCTGCACGCATATATTTTTTCCTTTGAAAGAAGATATTGCGCAAAATCATCAATTCCCTTCTGGCAAAAAACAACATTCGCCCCGGAAAATTTGATTTTTTCTACCATTTCCTTTATGCCCCTTTCCTCCTGGGAAAGAAAATTCTGCAGCTGCTCCGGAGAGGAAATCGAGACTTTTGTATCTATCTCCGGATTTTTGATTTCAACAGAAGACTCTATGAGGGCTATTCTCGCCCCTCTGACTGAAGAAGGCATGTCATGGGAAATTTTTTCCTTGTCAAGTACTATTCCCGAAATGAGCTCCGTGTCCTCTATGCTGTCCCCTTTTGACTTTTCAATTTTTATGTTGCTTAGATTGACATTTCCGTTTTCCTGTATCTGCTTCACGGCTTTCACAATAATGTCTGCAAATTTTTCCTTGGAGCTTTCCGCGCCTTTTCCCGTCATCGCCGTCATCGCAATCTGCCTAAGCATGTCATCGTCCTCTGAAGTGATTCTCAGAGAAATTTCCTTAAGAATTTCCTGTGCTTTTTCTGCGGCAATCCTGTACCCTTTAGTGATAACCGTTGGATGAATTTTGCTGTCAAGCAGCTTCTCCGCGTTTTCAAGAAGTTTTCCAGCAATCATCACGGCAGTTGTCGTGCCGTCGCCGACTTCGGACTCCTGCGTCTTCGCAATCTCAACCATCATCTTTGCCGCGGGATGCTCTATCTGCATTTCCTCAAGTATCGTCACGCCGTCATTCGTGACAATTATGTCATTAGTGGGAGAAACAAGCATCTTGTCCATTCCCTTTGGGCCCAAGGTGGTTTTCACGATTTCCGCAACGGCTCTCGCCGCCTGTATGTTGTTTCTCTGCGCGTCCTTTCCCATTATTCTTTGTATGTCTTCAGGCATTAACACAAGAGGCTTGTCCGTCATTACAAATCGTCACTGTTTAATTTTTTAAATATTGTTGTGGTAGGAAATTAATCCTGTTTGCGTAATCGAAGAATATTTAAACAAAAATTATTATTATGAAATATGGCTGAAAAAGAAACAGTGTTCGCGAGCAAGGTAGGGTACACAGGAGTGCTCTCATTCAAGGAGCTTTATCTTTTCTGCTACAGGTGGATTACTGAAGAAACGGGACTGGACTTGATGGAGACAAAATATTCCGAAAAAATAGTCAGCAAGGGGAAAAATCTTGAGATATTCTGGGACGGAACAAAGGACTTAACGGACTACTTCAGGTTCAAGGCAAGAATCGAGTTCTGGACTTATAATATGGAAGACACCGAGATTAACGATGGCGGTGTAAAAATCAAGGCAAACAAGGGAAAGGTTGAGATAAAAGTCAAAGCGGAACTTATAAGGGATTACAAGGGAAAATTCGAGAGAGACGCATTCAGGAAATTTTTAAGAAGCATTTACGAAAAGTGGGTTATTCCTTCGAGAGTGGACCAGTTCAAGAGTGATATAGCGGCAGATTGCGACGAATTCCTTAATCAGGCAAAGGCGTTCCTTGATTTGGAAGGAAAGAGATGATTATGCAAAGCCCATAAGTTTTATTTTCTTTTTAAAAAATCTCATATGCGCATTGTCCATAAATTTCAATGTAAAAATCAACTATTTTTATTTAACTCCTTTATCAACTGATATAATTGCTATCAAAATCTGCAAAACTCATTTAGCATTTATCCAATCTACGAGTGAAACAAGAAGCATTTATACAACAAAAACTTTAAATACAAATGCATTTTATCTTCCCTATGAGAAAAATACTTTTATTGTGCCTGTTTATGATTTTTGTTCTGCCTTCCGTCCTTGCAATAAACCTTAACGTGGAACCTCAGGGCTCAAAAGAAGTAATTATTCACGGCATTGACCAGCCGGCGGAATTTGACGTAAACATAAAAAATCTCGGCGAAAGCAACGACTTTCAATTTTATAATCTTCTTGGTTTCAGCATGGCTCCAAAAGGAACCGTTCACATTGACAGGTGGGAATCCAAAACCATAAAGATTCTTATTTATCCAAAAGAGGGATTCAATTACGACGGATTTTACACTTTCAAGTATTTCATAAGAGGCTCGGGGGGCGATGAGATTTCACAGGAGGTAACGATAAAGGCAATTGATTTGAAAGACGCATTCGAGATAGGCTCGGGAGATGTTAATGTCGGGGAGAGTTCCATGCAGATTTATATTTATAACAGGGAGAACTTCGATTTTGAAAACATAGATGCAAGGTTCAAATCCCCGTTCTTTGACTTTGAAAAAAATTTTTCCCTCGAAGGAAATGAAAGGAAAAATTTTGACGTTGTGCTGAACAAGGAGGATTTCAAGAAGGTGATGGCGGGATTCTACACGCTGAACTCCGAAATAAAAACATACGGAAAAGAAGTGGACATTGAGGGAGTCATAAAATTCGTGGAGAAAGACATTCTGACATCCACGAAAGAGGATTACGGGCTGATAATAAACACCCAGATAATAAGCAAAAAGAACGAGGGAAACCTCGTCGCTGAAACTGAAACGGTGATAAAAAAGAACATTCTTTCAAGGCTCTTTACAAGTTTCAGCCCCGAGCCCGACAGCATTGACCGCTCGGGCATCAGCATATACTATACATGGGCAAGGAAAATCCCTCCAGGGGAAGCGCTTGAAATTACCGTGAAAACAAACTGGCTTCTTCCTTTATTCGTGATACTTTTCATAATTGCCTCAGTGGCTCTGGCAAGGCAGTACACCAGAAAAAGCCTCACAATAAGCAAAAGAATTTCATTTGTGAGGGCAAAGGGAGGGGAATTTGCCCTGAGAGTCTCGGTTTTCGCATTTGCAAGAAGCCATGTTGAAAAAGTAAGCATCATTGACAGGCTTCCGTCGCTAGTGAAAGTCCACGAAAAATTCGGCTCGGAGAAGCCAAAAAGAGTCAGCGAAAAAAACAGGAGCATAGAATGGGAATTCTCCTGGCTTGAGGCGGGAGAAACAAGGGTGATGAGCTACATAATTTACTCAAAGATAGGCGTCGTCGGGAAATTCTCCCTTCCAACCGCAATTGCCGTATACGAAAAAGACGGGAAGATTCACGAGGCAGAATCCAACAGGGCATATTTCGTCGCGGAGCAGAGAGGAAGAGAGGAAGACTAACAAGCTTTAAAAATAAAATATTTCTCTTAGTCTGAGCCCCTCGTAGCTTAGTGGTTAAAGCGTCTGGCTGTAGGTTAGCGATTACGCAAGAAATCAAGGTAAATCCTTGCGGATTTAGCATCGACGCGTCGTGAGACGCTGCGTAACAATCTAGGGTGGAGTTTCAATCTTGAAGCACGATGAATCCTGAAAAGCCGGAAAGCAGAACCCGGAAGACCCCAAGTTCGAATCTTGGCGAGGGGATTTTTATTAAATTAAATGCAATACTGACTTTGCTTAACAATCAGTTTCTATATGAAAAGCCGTTGGTTAATCAGAAAACAACTTTTAACTTGTACCAATAAACCTCTCTTCCAAGCCAACAATCCTTAAAAACGGATTTTTTGTTTTTTATTCATGGAAATGAAAAGCATTTTTATGTTCATATTCGGAGTTTTGTGTATTTTGGCTTTCACGATGGCTTTTTTTCTTACGTTGAACCCTTCGGTAAGCGCTGAATCCGGCAATTCAAAAAATTCCCCAGCAGATTCGGAATACAGAAACCTGGAATTCAGCGATTCCGAAAAGAGTTATTCTGTCACGGGACTGCTCGGAAACGAGATAAAAAGGAATTCGGTAAGCGTAAGAAACAATGAAAATACGGGGGGATACTTCACCGTGAGATTTTATTTCAAAAACAGCTATGGCGAAACAAAAACGGAGCTCGAAACAAAGCACATTCCGCCTCACAAAGAGGAAAAATTCCACTCGCAAAAAATCTACAGCAACGGATACAGGTACTGGAAATATGATGTGACTTCGCAGTCAAAAGTCCGAGTTTTGAAATGATTTCCGCAGAAAAACGTGAGTTATACTCGACAATAGAAGAATTTATAAACAGTTTTCCTCTTAAAAAATCAGTAAATAAAAAACAAAAAGAGGAAAATGGAAGAAGATTTTCTCGCCGAAGGTGAAGAATCGGGTGAAGACGATTTTGATGATTCCTTTGGTGAAGACGTTGAATCGCTGAGTCTTGACGACTAATTTATTTTTTTATTTCTAATTTTATTTCATTATTATTTTTTTCAAGCTCGGGGTGAGGATACTCCAAAAAAAACCTGAGCTCATTTACTCCCGTCTGGGGAACCCACAAGTTTCCAAGAAATATTTCAGTTCCGTATCCAATCTTGATTTCGGAAATTTCATACTCCTTCACATTCACGTCATCCGCATATACTATCAGCTTTCCCTTTTCAGAGTCCTTAAGCCCCTCGTTTCTTATCGTGACATTCGCATCAAGATATTTTCCATGCATTAAAGCCGAGGCATTCTCAACAGCCAAATCAGGATATTCCGGGAAAGAGTAAAGATAATCAACTCTTTCTATCAAATCACTTCCTATCTCCTGACTGCACTTTGTGAGATTGTACATAACGCTTTGTGGATTTTGGGAATGGTCAAATCCAAGCGCATGGAAGAGCTCGTGTATTTCTACATTGGGTCTTTCGCATTTTGAGTCTCTTATCAAAAGTATTTCCCCGTTGAGAATCACATTAAAATTGCTTGTTTTGGTTATGTTAACTGGTCCGCCCTCGCCAGCAACGAAAAGGCCGTTTTCAACCCTGTTTGTATCCTCGCAAGCCACCAGGATTTCTCCGCCGGTTTCAACAGGATAGAATTCCATGACAGTAAGATTCGAGATGATTTCAAATGCCTGCTTCATATCATATTCTTTCTGCAAAGGGCAACCCCCGATGTTATAGGAAATTTTCTTCTCGGGATATCTCATATTGTCATAAAACTGCATTTTCGCATCCTCCGAGGAGTTTAAGGTAAAATTAAAATTCTCCGATGAAGGGGCTTTGTAAAATTCAATCGTGCCAAAGGGGAAAAACCAGTATATTACAAGAAGAGAAACTGCTATTATAAAAAACACGAAGCTAAAAAAGATTTTCCATGACATAAAATCAAATGCCTTGGAAATTATATAAATCTTGCCAAATAAAAGTTTAAATTTGCCCTTCGCAAATACAGATATAACTATAATAAAACTTACAAACTTATTTAGCATTTATGCAATCTGCGATTACGCAAGAAATCAAGGTAAATCCTTGCGGATTTAGCATCGGCGCTTCGCGAAACACTGAATATACAAAGACTTTACCAATAAGCGATTACGCATACGCTTCGCGAAACACTGAATATACAAAGACTTTACCAATAAGTGGGTGAAACGAGCAGTGTTTTTTAATGGCAAAAAAAGGTTTTTTATTTCCAAATAAGACTTAAATAAAAAAACTATTTTATTAAAAAAAATAAATTTTGCGTGAGGAATTATTCTTCATCAGAAATGCCGTCTGAATCCTCTTCGTCGTCATCGTCTTCGTCGTTTTCCACGTCTTCAATTTCTTCAACTTCCTCGTCGTTTTCCATTGTTTTGTCTTTTTCCCTCATCATGATTTTAGTCATTTTTTCTTTGTAATTTCGGTGCACATTCCGGCGGCAACAGTTGCTCCTGCGTCTCTTATTGAGAATCTTGACATTGCAGGATTGCTTTTTTGCGTTTCAAGGCAGAGATTTCCTTTAGGGGATATTTTGACTCTTGCAACATCGCCATTCTTCAAAAAATCAGGATGTTCTTTTATGACTTCCCCTGTTGCGGGATTTATCTGCGAAATCAGCTCCGTAATCTGGCATGGAACCTGCGCCGTGTGAATGTGGAATACAGGAGTGTATCCTTTAGCCAGAACGGTAGGGTGATTAATGACTGTTATTGTTGCTATAAATTCCTCGACAACAGGCACCGGATTGCTTGCCTCGCAAATTACATCCCCCCTTGCCACGTCTTTCTTTCCCACTCCGCGAATGTTCACTCCGACATTGTCTCCTGCCTCCGCAGTGTCGAGCATTTCATGGTGCATCTCAATAGTCTTCAATTCTCCCTCAACACCCTTCCCTGTTCTTCCCGGGAGAACTATGACCTTGCTTCCCTTTTTCATTATTCCCGTGACTATTTTTCCAACAGGCACTGTTCCTATTCCTGTAATTTCATAAACGTCCTGCACTGGCATCCTCATAGGCAAAGAGGTAGGCTGCTCAGGCATCGGGAAAAGATCAAACTGCTCAAGGATTGTCGGGCCTTTATACCATGGCATCTTGTCCGATTTCCTGAAAATATTTTCCCCCTTCAAGCCTGAAACAGCGAGGAAAGTTGTCTTTTCCGGAGAGATTCCAACTTGTTTAAGAAGCTTTGAAACATCGCTCTTTGTCTTGTTGAAATTTTCCTCCTTGTATCCAACATCGTCCATTTTGTTTATCGCAACAACAATATTTTTTACGCCTGCCGTCCTCAAAAGCCATAGATGCTCCGTTGTCTGGGGCTGGACTCCTGCAGGGGCGGAAATTACGAGGAAAGCTGCGTCTGCCTGGCTCGCTCCGGTAATCATATTCTTTACGAAATCCCTGTGCCCTGGCGCGTCAATTATTGTAATCTGGTATTTGTTAGTCATGATTTTCTTGTAAGCAAGCTGGATTGTAACTCCCCTTTCTCTTTCCTCTCTTATAGCATCCATGATATAAGCGAATTCAAATCCCTGCTTTCCGTGCTTCTCGGCTTCAGCCCTTAGCTTCACCATTTCCTGCTCGGAAACCGCGCCGGACTGGAACATGAGCTGTCCAACTATGGTTGACTTTCCGGCGTCAACGTGCCCTACAAAAACAACATTAAGATTTGGTTTTTCCTTTGCCATTTGTGAAAATCTTATTTTTTAATCCGCATAAAAAATTACGCAACTTTTAATAAAAAAGATGGTTTATAAATTTTTTGCTGAGAAAATTTATTAGTTTTTATTTAATAAATAATTTATGCTTAAAATTTCCTCGGTTTTTGGCTCAATACTAATAATCAATAAAGAATAACAAGAAAATTTTGTTAGTGCCATTGTGATACACCCTTTTTTGCTTCTTAGGCTAAAACAAAACTTTTATAACTAATGCTCTTAAGTCCTTTTTATGAAATTTACCGGAAAACTTGAAGGATTAATAATTGGGGCGGTGGGTGGAATAATACTTGGAGGAATTTTAGGTTTGGTTACAATGAAAAATTTTTCAAAACCTGATTATGCATCCACTGCAGGAGAATGCTTGAATATTAAAGATAAGATAGGAAATAAATATCAATTAGTCCTTCAGGACAAAAGGACATATGAAGTGTGGATTCCTCCCGAAGAAAGAAATGAAAAACTATTTTGCCTTGGAAATAATCAACATTACTGATTCTCCGCCAAGCCTTTTCTGCTCCTGATCTTGCGGACGACATCCGCCTGTAGCCCCTGCGGAATTCTTTCAAACAGCTGGTCAAGAAGTGAGCTTGTTCCCCTTCCTTCCGTGGCCGAGCGCAAATCATTGCTCCACCCGATCATTTCAGCGACGGGAATCTTTGCCTTTACCGCGACAATTCCACCTTCGTGCTTGACGTCAAGCATTTGCCCTCTTTTGCCACCCACGAGTTTTGTAATTTCCCCGAGGAAGCTTTCAGGAACATCAATGACATGAATCTGCAGCGGCTCGAGAATATAAGGCGTTGAGGATTTCATTGCATCCGTGATTGCTTCCCTTACAGCGGGATAAACCTGGGCGGGACCGCGATGAATTGCGTCTTCGTGAAGCTTTGTGTCCTCCAAAGAAATCTTCAGTTTAGTGCATGGCTCCCTGGCAAGAGGGCCCTGGTCCATCACCATCTCAAAAGCGTCCATAACCATGCCTATGATTTCCCCTATATGCACTTCCCCTCTTGTCTCGTCCAAAAACATATTTCCCTTGTAAATGTCTTTTACATTCCTTATTTCATCCCCTCTCCATCCCAATTCCGTGAGCTTTTTGTGCATCTCCTCGTTCCTTTTCCTCACCCTTCCTTCGGGAATCTCGGAGTTTTCAATTGCATTATAAACCTCATCCGCAAGAGGCTCGACTTTTATAAAAAAGCTGTTGTGTTTGTTAGGGCTTCTCCCTTCCACCGGCTTTGACACTTTTCCGACAGTTTCCCTGTATACAATTATAGGAGCGGATGTTTTTACCTGAAGCCCTTTTTCCGTCTTAATCCTATTCTCTATTATTTCAAGATGCAACTCACCCATTCCGCTTATCAGCGATTCCCCCGTCTGCTCGTTAATCTCGACTTTTACGGAGGGGTCCTCTTTGCTTACCTGCCTCAAAACTTCAATCATCTTTGGCAGGTCGGCTGTCTTGAGAACTTCTATTGACTTTGTAATCACCGGTTGGAAAAGATGCTTTATTTCCTCGAAAGAAGTTTCCTCTTTCAATGTGATAGTCTCGCCAACATTTGCGTTCAAGCCGCTAATCGCCAGGACATTTCCCGCGGGAACGGACTCAAGCTGCTCCGGCTTTATTCCGTTGTAAACTAACACCTGCTGTATTTTTCCCCTTAATTTGGCGTTGTTGCAGTAAACTTCCAAGCCATTTTTCATCGTTCCTGAATAAAGTCTTCCCGCGGAGATTTCCTTCCCCGACCTTGGGTCTATGACGATTCTTGTTATTACGAAGGCAAGCTTTCCGTTGGGGTTGCATTTAACCAAATCTTTTCCAAGCTCGCTGTCCAGTTCCCCGTGCCATATTTTTGGAATTCTGTACTCCTGCGCTTCCACGGGATTTGGAAGATGCTTAACCGCCATGTCAAGAACAACCTCATACAAAGGCGCGTTTTCCCATATCCATTTTTTTCTTTCATCCTCGGGCATTTCATAAATGTCATAAATATCCTTGAAGCTAATTCCCTTCTTCTTCATAAAAGGAGCCGAAAGCGCCCAATTTTCCCTTGCCGAGCCGAAAGCGACGCTCCCATCGGAGACATTGACTTTCCATTTTTCCCTGTATTCCTTCTCCGCAATCTGCTCAATAAGAAGATTGAAATCGTCTATTAGCTTTGCAAACTTTTTCTGCATTCCTTCCGGAGTGAGCTTTACCTCCTTTATCAGCCTGTCAACCTTGTTTATGAACAGAACAGGCTTCACCCTTTCCCTCAGCGCCTGCCTCAAAACTGTCTCCGTCTGGGGCATTATTCCCTCGACGGCGCAGATAAGAACAAAAGTCCCGTCGATAGCCCTCATTGCCCTCGTCACGTTTCCCCCGAAGTCAATATGTCCGGGAGTGTCAATCAGATTAATTAAATACTCCTTGTTCTGGTAATCGTGAACCATTGAAACATTTGCGGCGTCAACAGTCATCAACCTCTCCTGCTCGTCGGCATGCTGCCATGTGGCCATGCCCTCATCCAAACTGCCGGCATTTTTCTCCGCCATCATTCCCGCAGCCGCAAGGAGATTGTCCGTAAACGCCGTCTTTCCGTGATGTATGTGCGCGCTTGTCGCTATATTTCTTATGTTTTTCTGCGTTGAAATCAGCCTTTTAATCTTTTCGATTGAACTTTCTTTTGCCATGAAAATTTTTTTTGTTTTTATTTAAATTTTTTATATGTCATAACCCCTTGATTTTTTTTCCCTTCTTAAAAAAATATTGTATCCTTCCTCATTGCCAAGAGTGTTTTCAAAAGCGGAAATTGCCATGTCTAGCCTGTCCATTAAATCCGCTCTTTTTGATTCATTGCTTAATGCATACCACCCTGCCACAGCAAAAAACAAAGACGCAGCTAGAATGGAACCAAAAGTTAATTTCTCCAATTTGCCGCTCATATTTAGATATTCAAAAATTAGTTTATAAAAGTTTTTAAGCGAAAACATATTCAAAATTTCAGGCGGGTGTGCCGGAGTGGTCAAACGGGCTGGACTTAAGATCCAGTGGGTTAGTCCCTGCGAAGGTTCGATCCCTTCCATCCGCATAAAAAGAACCCGATGGTTCTTTTTAACTTCCTCAAATTATTGAACGGTGACTTTTTTCTACACCTCGACAAAGTCACAAGATAATCAAACCCCTATACAAAATAATTAAAACCCTATTTTAATATAAAACACTGAACGGTGATTTCTAACTGCCTCCGGTGAAATCACAAAATAATCAAAACCCCTTGACGAAATTACAAACTTTCTTTTCAACTTCCTCTAAACACTAAACGGTGACTTTTTTAGCAGAATGATTAATTAGTGAGCAAAGCGAACGTATTTAAAAAAACCATTATTTTTAATCGGATGAAAAAGGTGAAATCAAAAAACCAGAAATCTTTGCTAATAATCCTCGTTATTTTTCTGTTCATAATAAACTATAACTTCCTCGACAAAAAATTGTCCGATTTTCTTGCAGAAGAGAAAACGGGAGTTGTCGAGAGAGTCATAGACGGCGACACCCTTGTTTTAGAAAGCGGGGAGCACATCAGGCTTCTTGGGATAAACACCCCTGAGAAAGGCGAGCCTTACTCAAAGGAAGCCAAAGACTTCGCGGAGCAGCTTGCCCTGAACAAAACCATCACATTAAAATTCGGAAAAGAAAGAACGGACTTATACAACAGGACTCTTGCATATGTCTTCCTTGAAAACAGGAACATAAACCTTGAACTCGTCAAGGAAGGGCTCGCGAACTATTATTTCCCCGGAGGAAAAGACGTTTATTATGAAAAATTTTCAGAGGCATGGAAAATGTGCATGGAGAAAAACGAAAACCTGTGCGAAAAATCCGAGGACGTTTGCTCAAACTGCATACTGCTTAAAGAATTAAATGCAAAAAGCGATGAGATTGTTTTTGAAAACGCCTGCAGTTATGAATGCAGTCTGGCAAACTGGAGCATCAAAGACGAGGGGAGAAAACATTTCATTTTTCCTGAATTTGCGTTAAACCCGTATAGCCAAGTGAAAGTCATTGTTAAAGAAGGAGAGGACAACAGCGAAAACCTTTATTGGAAAGGAGAAGACTATGTCCTCACACCCACGGGAGATACCTTGTTTTTAAGAGACAGCTGGGGAAAACTTGTCCTGTGGAAAACTTACTGATTCTCCTTTTCTGGAAGTGGTTAAAGCAAAATATTCTATAAATGATAACAATCCTTAAATAAAGAAAAAAGATTGTTTGGTTATGGGGTTAATGAAAACGAGGTTGTTATTTGCATTTGCAATCTTTCTTTTTGCGGGCGCTTTTGTGAGTGCGAGTACATTGAATGTGGTTCAGCCAAACTTGTCGGCAAGCGCTTCTAACATTGCAGAGCAATTGCCCGGGCAGAATTATTTTCACCTTAAAACTACGACAGGCACTGGCACAGAAGCAAGAATTGGAATCAATCTTCCTTCAGGCACAACCCTTAACAAATTAGACAAGATTTCATGGAGCACAAATGTCACGGGTTATGCGCCCCATGTTGATGTTTTTTTGGACTTGGACAGTGATGGAGTTTACAATAGTTCTGTCGATGACGTGCTAGTGTTTGAATATGCAAAAGTGGACAACTCTAACTGTGATGATGCACCATACCCTACAGGAAATTTGATAACATTCGGCACAAAAGGAAATCTTACAAACAGTTCTTATGGATGGCTTAACTCAGGCGATGCAGGGCCTTGTGGAGGGCTTACTTTTTATTTCCATTCATTAAGCGACTGGAAAAATGGAATTACTGCAAACGGAAAGGCGATTAACGGAACCAACAAGGTGTTAAGACTGGAAGTAGAAATCGACAACTGGATTATCGAAAGCGAGGCTTACATGAACAACATTGCTGTTAATCTAAACGGAATTAATTATTATGCAACAATTCAGTCTGCGATTGATTCTGTAGTTTCAGGAGACACAATAAATGTTTCTGCCGGGAATTACAATGAAAATATTTTGATTCAGGGAAAAAGCAATATAATAATAAAAGGAGCAAGTGGAACAATTATCAGCCCCTCTTCGGGAATAGGCTTTGCAATAGGCAATTCTTCAAACATAACAATAGAGAGCCTGGCAATAAATACTTCCGGAACAAATGCCCACGGCATATGGATTGGCGGCGCGGGCAATAATTATGCAAATTCAAGCAACATAACAATAAACAATAACATAATAAATGTAGCAGGAGTTTCAACAGGAATTTATGCAGAGCAGGTTAACCCTCCGCATAATGGATGGAAAATATCCAATAACAATATTACAACGCCGAGCGGAGTGCCTCTTGAGCTTTATGATGCAAACAGCGCGGAAGTCTCGGGAAATTTCCTCAATGGCTCGACAACAAACGGAAATGTTTTCTGGAGCAGCGAACTTTCAAATCTTAGCAGTTTGACATTCAAGGACAACACTATAATAAATAGTGTAGGAAGCATGGTTGTAATAAAGGCGGATTTGTTTCAGCTGGGCGACGGATTGGACAACACATTCATCAATAATGTTGTTGTTTCTAGCAACAGATTCGCCGGATGGGATTCAAGAGCTCTTAGAACAGGAGACAGGGTGACAAATTTTAAGGCAAATAAAAATGAATTTTTGCTAAGCAGCCAAACGGAAATTTTCAGGAACGACAATTCTTCGGAAAGCATAAACGCCTCATATAACTACTGGGGAACAAACAGCAACGCAACAATTTTTTCATTGGTTTCCGGAAACGTGACGTATTCTCCGTGGATGAACAATCCGTTGAATGCAACGCCTGACGCTTTGAATGTGACAATTAACGACTCAAACGGATATACAAACAGCCCTCTCGTCAATATCATACTTAAAGCACTTGGAGAACTTCCCGATTTATTTTCATTAAGCCTTAACAACTCCGCATGGACAAGCTGGGTTGAATGGGGACATGGGAACTCAGCAAATTACACGATTAACTTAACGGATTTTTCCATAGGAGGAAACTCAAGCGACGGAAACAAGACATTTTACACAAAAGTAGCAAGCTATTTAGGAAATGAAAATTCAACTCACGTCAGCAATTCAACAATTCTTGACACAACTCTTCCTTCACTGAATACAACAACAATCTCAAACGCATTCAGCAACGGGACGAACTACGTCTTCTCTCCAAACAACGATGGAAATTATGAAAACATAAGCGTTGATGTCGAATACTCCGAATCCGGCAGTGTAAAAATTTACGTTGAAAATTCTTCTAATTTTACAATCAAAGAATTGTATTCCAATAGTGATGTTAAAAACCCTTCGGCAAAAACATGGAACGGCACTTATACAAATGGCACGATTGTTCCCAATGGAGTTTATTTCATAAGAACAAACATAACCGATTTGGCGGGAAACTCAAACAATTCAATTCTTATTGCAAGTGTCTTTGTCCAGAACCCTAAAGTTTCAATCGCATCATCCACACCTTCCAAAACAGAAATTGTTGTGAAGTTAAATGATACTTCAACACTTTTCAGTGTTTCCGCAAGCGATTCGGAAAACACATCCCTGAATTACAATTGGTATGTTAATTCCATTTCGGCGCAGAACGGAACAAACAGCTCTTTTGTCCGCAACTCATCTGCCTTGGGGGAGTTTAGAATTTTGGTTAATATCACAGACATTTCAAGCAATTACAACTCAAAGGGGTGGAATCTCACAATAACTGAAATTCCCGTGACAAAAGTCTTCACTTCCAGCGAGACCACAAATCTCTCGCAGGTAAGCAACATAAGCGCCGTTTCAAACTTCAAGCTCGCAAGTTCCGGAGGAAAAATAGATTTTAGCGGAGGATCTCTTGACTTAAGCGACGTTCTTGACCTTGACTCGAATGTGAAAATTGAAAACGGAATTGTCGCGATAAACACTTCAAAATACCCCCAGCTGAACAAGTCGGCAAAAATAACAATCACAGGCCTAAGTTACACGAGCGTTCCAAAGATTCTATACAACGGTGGGTTCACAACAAATGAAAATGATATAGCGCTTGAATGCGATTTCTGCGAAATAGTAAACTATACGCAATACCCCACAAGCAACGGAAATGTTACATTCACCACAGAGCATTTCACCTCCTTTGCCGTCGGGAACAGCGGAGAGAAATACGACATAAGCCTTTTTGACGATCTGGACAAGTGCGAAAGCGGAAACACGGGAAACCTAAGCCTTGAAATTGACAATCCTGATGAAGGAGATGATTTCAAAATCGGCGAGACAATAGATGTCAAGGCAAGCGTTTCAAACGATGCCGAGAAAAAAAAGAAAGTCATCGTAAAAGCTTCATTGTATGACATTGACAGGGAAAATGTAGAGGAAAATATCAAGAGCGACAGCAACAGCATAAGCGACGGCGACAGCAACACGTTCAAAACAGAAATAAAAGTTCCCGATGACGCAAGGGAAGACAACAGCTTTGGAATATTCGTGAAGGCATATGAATTCTCAAACGAGGAAAATGAATGCATCCAGGGTTTTGTAGGGATAAACATCAACAGGGATGAAGACGATGTTGTGATAAAAAACGCAGTTCTAAGCACAGACACGTTTTATTCCGGAGACATTGTTGATGTTTTTGTCGACGTGCAGAACATGGGAAGCGAGGACAAGGAAAATGTATACATAACGCTGGAAAACCCTGAACTGGACATATCAGAAAAAAGCAAATTGTTTGACCTTGAGAAGTTTGATGATGACGATTCTGCAAGCAGCATATTTTCAATAAGGATTCCTCAAGATGCAAAGGAAGGAGATTATTTATTGTCTGTAGAGGTTGTATTCGACGGGGGAAGCGACGAGGTTGTGAAAACCATTAGCGTAATAAATCCACTCTCGGCAAAGGAAGGAGTGATAAAGCTCGGCTATGAAAAGGAATCCTCAAACACGATAAATCTTGGAAGCAGCCCCGTTACAGGAAAGGCGGCTTCCGGCGTTTTGAAAAATGATTATTCCCTTGCATACGTGCTGATGACTGGAATAGCAGTGCTTTTTCTTCTTCTTGTCATCGCACTGGCAAAAATCAAATCACAGAAAAG
>CAZLQA010000008.1:6206-21253 GCA_964561665.1 Candidatus Woesearchaeota archaeon | reverse complement strand
AATTATGGTGGTGGCATTGTTTGCTCCGCAGGTATTATAGAAGTTGGTTGCTACTGATTTTATTTGCTTAATGGGAAAAACAGGCCAAAAATTTCTAAATAAACATCATTTTAATCTCAGATAAACACAAAGGTTTTTAATTTTGTTTTATTATGTTTTAATATGGCTTCAATTCCCCAGATTATAGGCAAGATAAATCCATGGCTTTATGCCGAAAACGGAAAGGAACTGCTGAGAAAATACGGAAGCATTGAAAAGATTCTAGCCGACGAAGTAAAACCAAAAAATCTCGGGGAGAACAAGCTGGTTTATGATTCCCCGTCGGAAACTCTTGAGCCGGTGTATTTTTATCTTCTTGACTTGATGAACAACAGGGGTATGGAAACGGAAAAGCTTTTTGACAACTTTGCCTCAACTCCAGGAAGCGGACATTTCTCTGAATTAGGGACAAAAGCCACCGTGATGCAGCAAAATGCCTCAAAAATAATGGGGGATGTAAACAATGTGCTGAGAAGCGTTTTGAACATTATTTATGACTTAAAGGATTTCAAGATAAGGCTGAAAAATTACGAGGATTTGAAATCAAAGGAAAGCGGCGAGGCGGCGTTGCTGACGCTGAAGCAGATTTGGATGGACAGAGTGGACATACAAAAGGGAAACTCAAGCATAAAGGCAATGGCTCTGGGACAGGCGGGATTCCAGACATTGCTTGACGCATTTCTCGTTTCTAAAAACGAAAAGGACGTGGACAAGCTTGATTTGAACGAAAGAATAAAGAGAATCCTAAAGCCAAGAATTCAGGAGTTTAATGTATGGGTAAAGGAATCCGAAAAAGAGCTGAAAAAAAGATATGCGCTTGAAAAATCTTATTTGAGAAGCCAAGTGAACAGCGTCAAGCTTTATGCCCGATGGGCGAAACCTTACCTAAAGGCAGCCCAGCAGCTCGAGATGTCCGCAAAAGACAGGGAGCCCGCGCTCGTTAAGGCATTCAACACGATTCTTCTTGAAATGACACTTCTCGGAAAAACAAAAATTGACCCGAAGGAAGCGGCAATAGCGGGAAAGCTTCCCCTCGATTTTCAGGAGCTAAAGGCAAAAAGGGAGTATTATTCCTGCATTTTTCTTGATTTTAGATTCAGGGGAATCCCTCAAAGGGCAGGACAGCAATCGCATTATGTTTTTGGAGGAAGAGCCGAAGTGAGATTTATTCCGTATGCTTTAAACAAAGACGAGCTAAAGATGCTGGACAGGGAAATTGACAACGATGACTTGAGCGACGTTTTGAAGCTCATTGAAGGCGCGACGACGGAAAGCCTGGGGCAAATGCAAAAAGAAATAAACTTATTCCTTGATGAAAAAGACGGAGAAAGCAGCGGAAGCAAAAAAGAAGGCTCAAACCCCTTTCTTGCCATTATAGGATATTACAACAAAAAATCAGAGAAGGAAGAAACAAAGAAGCCAAAAAGCGCCGAAGTAAAAGGGATAAGAAAGGACGACTGGATTGAAAAAACACATCTAAGAAATCTTGCGGCGGAAAACGCAAGGGACATGGCATTCACGCTGTTCGATGTTTACAAGCAGGGACATGGCATGGTGAGCTACACTTAAAATCTCTTTACAATAAATTTTTATATTTTCAATTCTTCTCGTTTCAATGGCAAAAAAGAGGAAAATAAAACCCATTTCGGGAAAGAAGAAAAAAGGGAAACACGAAAAGCCAAAATCGGACAATAAAAAAAAGATTTCCGAAACCAAACTTGAGAAAATCTCTTTGGAAAAAATAGCCAAAAGTTCCGAAAGAGAAGACAATGATGCAGAAATTGAAGAAACTGAATCCGTTTCTTCTCAAACGAAGGTTTCAAGAAATATTGAAGCGCCTGTTCTTCAGGCGGGAGAACGCGAAGGACTTGACATAAGAAGATTTTTTCCTTCTGCGGGAGCAAGGAATCTCAGTGAAGATGATGAAAATGCGCGGGAGAACTTTTACTTTTCAGCCCAGAATAATTATGCATCTTCCAATAATGGTGGAGGAGTTTCTTACACGGAATCCCAGGGAATATTCTTTTCCGAGGAAGACAAAGCCCACAGGGAAACAAGAAAAATGATAAAGGGGATAGATTATTCTCCAAAAAGGGAGATGAACAATGGCACTAAGGAAAGGATGCTCGGGCCCGAGGAAACCGACGAACATGAGAGAACAAAAAAATATATTTCGCGAGGGGAAGAGAGAAACTAAAATAGTTTCCGTTGAAAAAGATTGAAGAAGATTAAATGAAATGGTTCGTTTCACTCACAACAATAAAAAAACTAATAAAAAATTTCATATTAACAACCTACATCAATGGGCAAACGAATGAAAAGTTATTCAGCGTTTCGCGAAGCGCCGATGCTAAATCCGCAAGGATTTACCTTGATTTCTTGCGTAATCGCTTATTGGTAAAATCCTGGTGTATTCAGTGTTTCGCGAAGCGTATGCGTAATCGCTGAGTGAGCCATTTTATTTATAATAATTCAATAAAAATCAAGATTTTTTAAATAGATATCGGAATAAAAGTGATTTCAAAACTTTCGAAATTTTTAAAAACAATCCGCCCGTGCTCCTTTTATGGGATTGTTTGATTTTTGGAAGAAGAAGAAAGTTCTTGACTTTACAAATAACCCCGGAAGCGGGGAATTTTCAGACGAGGATGAAAACATGAAGAAAAACGAGGGAGAGTCCGCTAGTTTCAACGCCTCAGCCGAAGAGAAGAAAAAGAAATTTGCAAAGAGAATTTCGGACTTGATAGAAAGAATAGATGATATGTCAATCCAGATTTATCACTTGCAGCAAAGGGTGGAAGTTCTGGAGAAAAAGGCGAATGTCAGCAATGGAAGAGAATAATTTATTAATACTTTTTTCTTTTTAGGTGGATGAAATCTTCTGAACTGCCAAAACTTGCGCGCGCATACGCGCTGAAAAATGCCCTTAGCCATGAAGGAAAATCGCAGACGGGCTCGGTGATTTCATCGCTGTTTCATGAGGGGCTTAAAAAATCCGAGGCGGGAAAATATGCCGGGGAGATTTCCAAAATAGTTAATGAGGTTAATTCCATGAGCTTGGAAGAGCAGGAAAAGGAATTTGAAAAACTTGAAGATTTAATTTCGGAAAGGCGCGGAAGGGAAGAGCTTCCGGAACTGCCCAATGCAAAAAAGGGAAAAGTAATCATGAGGTTCGCACCCTCTGCATCCGGGCCTTTTCATGTGGGGCACGCGATGACATCCAGCATCTCATATTTATTTGTGAAAAAATACGGCGGAAAATTCTATGTAAGAATAGAGGACACAAACCCAGAGAACATTTATCCAAAAGCATACAAGATGATTGAGAATGATTCCGACTGGCTTTTTGAGAAAAATGCTGAAATCATGATTCAGTCTTATAGGATGGAAATTTATTACAAATATGTTGAAAAACTTCTTAAAAAAAACGCGGTTTACGTCTGCACTTGCACCCAGGAAAACTTTGAGAAATATGTCAATGAAAAAAAAGAGTGTCCCTGCCGAAACATTTCCCTCAAGGAAAACACAAATCGCTGGCTTAGAATGCTTGACAAATCTTCAAAAGGATTTAGGCAGGGCGGGGCAGTAGTAAGGTTCAAATCTTTCAAAGGAATGAAAGATCCAAATCCCGCCATGAGGGATTTCCCGCTTGCAAGAATCAATGTCAAGAAACACCCTCTTCAAAAGAACAAGTACAGGGTTTGGCCCCTGATGAATCTTGCCGTAAGCGTCGACGACATAGAGACAAAAGCTACGCATATCATAAGAGGAAAGGATCATATTGACAATGCGAAAAGGCAGGAAATGATTTTTAATGTTCTTGGGGAAAAATTTCCGTGGACGGGGTTTTTGGGAAGATTCAAGTTCAAGGACATGGAGCTCTCCACAACGAAGATGAGAAAAGATATTGAATCCGGAAAATACAAAGGATGGGATGACAAGAACCTCCCGACGTTGGTTTCATTGAGAAAGCAGGGCTACAACCCTCAGGCTTTCTGGAATTTCGCGGAGAAAATAGGGCTGTCCGAGAACGACAAAGTGATGGACAGGAAAGAATTTTTCGCCATTCTTAAAAGCTTCAACAAGTAAAAAACAAAAGAAAGGTTTTTATACTATTTTCCTTTTTCTAACAAATGGAACTAAACCTTTTGAGAAAAAAAGAGGGAATTTCTGACATCATTGTTTCGCTGATAATGATTGTGATAGTTCTGGGAGCTATTGCGGTTGTGTGGGTTCTGATAAAGGGATTCATAGGTGGCGGAACGGAACAGGTTAATCTTGGAACAAAATGCCTGAATCTTGACATCAAGCCTACCGGATTAAAATGCAGCGGGACAAACAATGCCGTCTGCGATGTCGTTGTTGAAAGGGGCACGGGAGGAGAGGACATTGCGGGAGTGAAGCTTATATTCACCAATTCCAGCGAGGCGCAGAACTATGTATACGACTTTCCGGGAAACATAAACGTTCTTGAAACAAAATCCGCCTCAAGCGTGAGCACGGGAATAACTAATGCAAACAAGGTTGAGCTTGTCGTCTATTTCAACGATTCTTCCGGAGAGAGTCAATTGTGCTCGGGAAGAAGTTCTTTCTCAAAAAGTTAATTTTAAAAACATTATTTTTTAACTAGTTTAAGACAGATAGAATTGGGAATTGCCGGCATAATTTCTGACAAGAACTTTTTTATATTCAATCAGTCTAAATCAGTCATGGCGGTAGTAGTTCAGTGGCTAGAATGTGCGGTTGTGGTCCGCAAGACGGGAGTTCGATTCTCCCCTTCCGCCCTCGAAATGAAATAAAGAGGTGGTTCGCCCAACTTGTTGGAGCTTCCACTCTTTTTGGAAAATTTTAAATAGTTTAATGACTTGGCTAAATAATCGGTTGTCCTGGAAAGGATGCGACTGAGAAAGCCTCTGTTGGGTGCTCAGCTATTAATATGGTGGAAGGGCTATAACTCACTATACGAAATCTGTACCCTTTAAGTTTATCCCGGCGCGAGGAAGATAACCATTAAAACAAACTGATAGGTTAAGATTGACTTCGGAAATTGTTTATGGCACTTCCTCACCGAGCCCTTTGATAAAAATAAAATGGCAAAGAAAAAAGCAAAAAAGAAGATTGTAAAAAAACACGGCAGGTCTCCAAGCAAAAAGAGCAAGAAAAATAAGGTTAAGAAACTTATGCAATTAAGCAAAAAAAGCAAGAAATCAAAAAAGAAAAGGCGATAATTAAAAAGTATAAACAAAAATTCTTAAAATACCCTTTCTAACCTCCAATACAACATTTAAAGATATTAACTATTGGTCCTTCATTCATAAAGATTTAAAAATATGGGCTTAATATTTTCATTATGAAGAGAGTGATTATCTGTCTGACATTATTATTGTCTATTTATGCATTTGCGAACGTGAACGCGGAAGAAGCAAACAATTCCGTCAATTTAAGCGAAAACAGCACTAACTTCACAGATGCAACAAATGTCAGCCTCTCCACAGTCGAGATAATAAATTTTTTCCCAAAGGAATTCAAGATAGGAGACGCCCAGTTTAACATACAGGTAAAAAACAACAAGAACGAAACAATACATGACTTGGGTGCGTTTGTAACGGGAAACGGATACTCGACTTATGAAGTTGTTTCAATAGAATCTTTGGATGCGGGAAGCAAGGATTATATTTTTATTTACGGAAATTTCAAGGAGCCGGGAAACTTGACATTGAGCATTAAGATTCTCGGAGAAACTTTTTATCAAAATGTAAGCATCATTGACTTGAACAACGCAAGCCAAAAAGAATTGGATGACTTAAAAAAACAGCAGGAAAAAACCAATTTGTTGAATAACTTGTCTTCCGAGCTGAAAGACATAAAGCAGAATTTTACTTCTTTGGAAGACCAGATAAACGAGAAAAAAGACAATAATTATGATGTTTCCAAGGTTAATCTGAATGATTTAAAGGGTTATATCGGAAACGCGCAAATAAACATTCTTGAAGGCAATGCGGACGAAGCGAGAATCAATATTGATCTTGCCGTTGACGAGTATGCATACCAGAAAAGCAGGCTGGACAGCGCAAAAAAAAGCTCGATACTGGCCAGATTGAAAGAAAATGCGGTTTTATTTTCTGCCATTGCGGGCGCGGTGATTATGTTTTTCACGCTATATGAATTGTTGAAAAGAAAAAGCGAGGGAATTGTTAATGTAACTTCAAGGATTGTAAAGAAAAAGAAAGGGAAAAAATAACATTTAAAAACTATTTTTTGTTTAAGTTAATATGACAAACAAAGCTATTAACTATCGGCATTGTTGGAAAAGATTTTAATAGCTTGGCTTCTGTAATTAAATATTGTTCGATAAAAAGGGTAAAATGAAAGCCAAATACACTAAAAAATCGGAAATTCTTGGCTCCACAAAGCCTGAGGATGCGTCTGAGCGGAGACAGGACGGAGATATTTCGCTGGTAAAAGGATTTAATGATTATACCGGAATTGAAGCGCTTAAAAGAGAAAAAATAAAAAAAATTGCAGAAGGAGTATTTAAATTATACGGATTTGAACCTGCCGAAACTCCGGTCGTTGAATCGGAAGACTTTGTTCTTGGAGAAAATCAGGGAGACGAAGCAGTAAGCAGTGCCTATAAATTAACCGACAAAGGTGAAAGAAGGCTTGCCTTGAGATATGAATTTACATTTCAGCTGAAAAGAATCGCAAAAGGCAAGAAAATTCCCTATAAAAGATACCAAATAGGCTCTGTTTTCCGTGACGAGCCGGTTTCCAAGAATCGCTTCAGAGAGTTTACAACCTGCGAAGTTGACACTGTTGGCTCAACATTAAGAGATGATGCGGAAATCATTGCGCTTGCCGAAAATCTCATGAAAAAATTGAACATCCCTAATTTTGTGATATATGTCAACAACAGAAAACTCTTGAATGAAATTCTTGACTATGCAAAAATCCGCGAAGCTGACAAAAAGCAGGTTATAAGAGAAATAGACAAGCTGGACAAACTGAGCGAAAAAGAAGTTTGGTTAAACCTTAAAAATTATAACGCAGAATCGGTATTAAACATTCTTAAACAACCCGAAAAATCTTTTGAATCCTATTCTTCATACAAGGAGATTAAGCAGCTGGAAGAGTACTGTCGAAACTTTGGCGTAAAAATTACGTTTGCGCCTTATCTTGCCAGGGGATTAAGCTATTATACCGGAACGGTATTTGAAATAAAAACCAAGGCAATGAAACAAACGATTCTTGGCGGCGGAAGTTACATGATAAATGACGCGCCTGCAGTCGGCTTTGGGACAAGCGTGGAAAGGCTTGCTGAGTTATCGAGAGCTCTTGAAGGAGAAGTTCCGGAGTATTTGGTAGTTTCGCTTAACAAGGACAAAGAGGCAATAGCTCTTGCCCAAAAACTCAGAGGCAAGGAAAAGAGTTGTGTGATTTATTACGGCAAGCCGACAAAGGCTCTTGAATATGCGAATTCTTATTTCATTCAGAAAGTTATTTTCGTCGGAGAGAAGGAGATAAAATCGAAGAAATTCAAGGTCAAGAACATGAAAACGGGAAAAGAAAGTTTGCTGAAAGCTTGAATGAAACATTTATAGATAAACAATGAAAATAGAATTTGATGCGGAGGCTGATGCAGCATATGTTTATTTCAAGGAAATTTCTGAGGGAGAGGTTGCAAAAACCATTTCTTTAAATGATTCTATAAACGTGAATTTGGACAAAAATGGAAAAACTCTTGGGATTGAAATTTTAGATGCTTCCAAAAACCTTCCTCCAAATTCCATGAAATCTGCAGAAGTAATTAGTTAAAGTTTTAAAGAAGGAAAGAAAAATACCTAAATCTTTAAAAAATATGTCTTAATTTTTAGCTAATGAGTTTTTGCAATACTGTTAGTTACCATGGCGACGATTGGCAATATGCGTGCCTTGATTTTGACTCTAAACTGGATGAGGATATAGTAAGAAATGTGATATGGAATATTGTGGATATGCACAAATTAAATGTTGAAAAAAGAACAATTGGAACTAAAAATTACAATGCTCGGATTGAATCTAATGGAAGTCGTTCTGTTGGAATGCTGACAGGAAATGTTTTTACCGCAAAAATAGAAACCGATGAGAGAGAATCAAGACTGTCAATTATATTAACGCAAAAAATAGAAAAATCCAAATTAAATTAAGAATTCTCAATCATTCCGCATCCATCTCCAAACCGACAGGGCAATGGTCGGAACCAAGGATTTTATTCAGTATAAAAGAGTTTTTTACTTTTCCCATAAATCCTTTTGAGACGAGAAAATAATCTATACGCCATCCAACATTTCTTTCTCGGGCTTTAAACATAGGGCTCCAGTAAGTATACTTCTTAGGACTAGGGTCAAACTCGCGGAATGTGTCTACAAAATCATTGTCAACAAGTTTCTGAAAGCCGTCAATTTCAGCCTGCGTGTATCCTGCAGTTTTGTTATAGTTTGATTTCGGGTTTGCCAAATCAATGGGTTTGTGCGCCACGTTAAAATCTCCGCATACAACAACAGGTTTTTTCTTTTCAAGATTTTTTAAGAATTCAAAAAACTTTACATCCCATTCTTTTCTCATCTCCAAACGCGGCAAACCCCTTCCCGAATTTGGGGTGTATATATTGACAAGATAAAATTCTTCAAATTCCAAAACCAGCACGCGTCCTTCATTGTCAAATTCATGTCCGATGCCTTTTGAAAAATTTACGGGTTTTATTTTTGAAAAAACAGCCGTGCCGGAGTATCCTTTTTTTTCCGCAGGATTCCAGAAATGGTAAGGGTAATCTCCAAGCATTTTATCAACCTGCTCCGGATGCGCCCTTGTTTCCTGCAGGCACAAAATATCGGGATTTTCCCTTTCTGCATCTTTTAAAAACCCGCTTTTCAGCAATGAGCGAATTCCGTTTACATTCCACGAGATAATTTTCATTTTAGTTCTCCTTCAAACCACTTTTCAACATCTTCTATAAATTCTTTGAACCTGGCATTATACAGTTTTATAAGTTTTGGTTGTGCATAATAAAAGAAAAATATTAAAACAGGTAAAAGTCCTAAAATAAAAATTAGAGTATATAGATAGAAGTTAAAATTAAAATAAAAAGAAAATAACGCTAATATCATCCCATAAAAAGAGAGTAAAAGAAGATAAATAGATATTTTTACTATTTTGTTCATTTCATTGTAATAAAGCCAAGTAGTGTTTTCTAATGATTTAAGTGAAGAAAATAGATTTTTATCAAATTCATTTTTCTCTATGCTTTTAAGTGTCTCTTTTAATTCAAGCCAGTTTACCAAAGGCCAATTTCTAATAAAGAAGGATTTAATTAAAACAATAAATGCTAAAAATTGAAATAATATAGGTAATAAAAAAATTTCACTTTTAAAGTAACTAAACATTATAAAACTTAAAATTGGTAAAAAAGAGATTATTATTAATAAAAAATTAGCTCGATTCTGGATATTACTACTTCTAACATCATACATATGCTGATAAGAATTCCATATTATTGGTAAAATTCTTTTTAATTCACTTTCTTTTTCTTCTTTTTTCATTCGACCTCTATCTCCATTGCCCATGAGTTTTTTTCCCCGAATATTTTTTTGCCTTTTATTTTTAATGGTTTTTTGAACAAAGGACAGTTAAGGACAAAAGTCTCGAACTCCCCGCCTTCCCCAGCAGGATGAATTTTGTATTTTTCATGGAGCTTTCTTACATCTTCAATGAATTTCAAGTCAACTTTTCTTCCAAGCCACTTCTCGTCAAGAGGATATGCTGAAACTCCCGTTACAACAATTTCAAACTTGTTTTTTATCAGCTCCTCAAGATATTCAAATTCATTTTTGTGCCATAACGGATTAATGCACTTTATCTTAAGATTATCGCATATTTTTTGTATTCTGGACGCCTGATAATCTGAGTGAAGAGCCCCGGTTGTTATGCCCTGAATTTTGTATTTTTTAACAGCTTTCCTTATGACCTCTTCCAAATCCTTTAGTTCGTTTTCCTTTATGCCCTTTGTTTTCCCTATAATCAATGGAACTCTCATGGATTTTGCCTGAACCTCTGTTTTGGTGATGCTGGGAGTATGGAACATGTAGCTTTCCTTGTTCTCTGAAATAACGGTTATGAGGCAGGAAATTTCATGCCCTTCTTTCCCCGCAAGATACATGGCGTAAGTCGAGTCTTTTCCCCCTGAAAACAATGCTCCGAGTTTCATAAATACAGGGAATTTATTTATTATATAAATATTTTTAAGATTAATATTGCCAGATATAGCTTGCTTATTTATTTGATTGTTAAAATAAACTGCGTTTAACTCTATAAACAAAGACGATTTAAGGTTATTAGCAGCCGAATAAACGAACGCTTTAGCGCGAGTCTGTTAAAGCGAGCCGAAGGCGAGCGAACCAAGTTAAATTTATTCAATAAATTTAAATATATTCCCGTTTTTGCCTGTTTATGGACGGAAGGAAAATCAAAAATCTAGAGTATAGGTATCTTCCTGAGTTTGTTTACGGCGCGACTGACGGCGCGGTTACAACTTTTGCCGTCGTTGCAGGAGTCATAGGCGCCTCTTTGAGTTCCGCAATTGTGCTCATTCTTGGATTTGCAAACCTTTTCGCTGACGGATTTTCAATGGCTGCCTCGGACTATCTCTCGGCGAAATCGAGAAATGACCTGAGAAAAAGAATAAAGTTCGCGATAATCAAGCCGTTTAAGTCGGCGTTTGTCACTTTTTTGGCGTTTCTCACGATAGGGTTCATACCCCTTTTTTCATTTGTCATTGCGGCGATTACAAAAAACCCCCATTTGATTGAAAACCAGTTTCTTTACTCTTCCGTTTTGACTTTTGTTTCATTGGGAATTGTTGGATGGTTCAGGGGAAAAGTTTCCGAGAAAAGCGAGGCTAAAACAATGTTCCAGACGATTCTCATAGGCGGAATCGCGGCAATTCTTGCATTTGCAGTCGGCTATTTCATAAGAAGCTTGGTTGGTTGAGAGAATGAAACATCGTGGCAGCAGAGGGAATCGAACCCCCACCACTTGGCTGATGAGACCAAGTGCACTACCATTATGCTATACTGCCAATGATAATGGCTGCCGAAATATTTAAATAATTCAAATATTTAAGATTTATGCTGATGAGACCAAGTGCATTATACTTATATTGATGAGGTTGAGCGTGTTCTTCTGATGTAATTATTATTTTAATTAAAAGTAAGGTTGGCTAATTCTTTATCACAATAATTTTTTAAGGGGAAAAGTTATTGATTAACACAATAATACTTTTAAACGAATTTTATTAATTGATGGAATGGACTTACAGAGTATAGAAACAGATTATATAGGTCTTAAAGAACTTCTTGACTATTTGCACGGTGAAGACAATATAGTAAAAAATAAAGATGCAAATCACAGAACTCTTTATTTTGAAATGACTTCTGTTAGAAGACTTTCAGCAGAGGATGTTCCTTCAGGTTCTACAGCAAGAAGCAAAAGGGATAATTATTTGGTTTATATTAGCGATGGTAATCATGAGTTCAATAATCCGGAGGAAAATGAAAGAAGAAAAATAGCCAGAACTGGATTATTGAGATTAATCGGGGAAGTTGCTGTTTAATCAGAATCCTCAATTATTTCTTCTATTTCCTGCTCGTCCCTCAGCTCCTTCAAAGGATCGTGGTTTTTCATATAAGTTTCCTTGTCCCACACATATATTTCTCCAAAATAAATTTCCTGCTCAAGCCATACCTTGTTCTGGCTTTCAAGATGGAGCAACGACAGGAAAGAAACGATTTTTTCCTCCTTCGATTTTCCGGATATTTTCCCAAAAGGAATTCTTGATTCATTCTTGTTTTCCCTGAAATGCTCGAAAATCCTGCTGTAAATCTCGTTTATTTTTTCGGTTATTGCGTATCTTTTTTTAGGAATCATGATTTCAGCCTGCCTTAAGCTGTCGGACTTTACAATCTCCTTTTTTATCCTCCTGTTTTCCGTTATTATTGCCTTGTTCAAAGATTCAACAAGCTCCCTCAAAGTGACTTTTTTCTGCCTTGGCATGGGGCTTCTCGGAAAGAGCTCGGGAATGTCATCGCCGAAGTCAATGTTTTCTATTACTTTTTTCGGCTCTTCTTTTCTTCCGAAGATTATCTCGTCAATGCTTTTCATGTACTTGCTCAGCAAAACCTCTGACTTTATCCTGAGAAGAAGCGCGGCCGCAAGAAGAACCTTGCTTGATATGAAATAATTCTGCTCCTCAAATTTCTCTATTTTCTCGAGGTACTTGTTCGTGAGAACGGTTATGTCAATGTCCCACGGATTCAACTGCTCCGTGTTTATCAAGTCGTAAATAATCTCCTGCCACCCTATCTCCTTGTTGAAAAGGATGCTGTGAATCTGCTCCTGCTTCGGGCTCAACGGCTTCTCTTTTTCTTTCTCCATAGGCTTTATAAAATCATAATGTTTATATAATTTCTTATAAAAGTAGTGCCTAAAAACCCAATTACTACTAAACACTAACTACTGCTTGTCATTCTCTAAAGGTAACAAATCGAAAGATTTAAATAGTTCTGGAATGTATATTTTATATCACCTCTTTTTCCCCAGGGGAGCATTCAGGTCAATCTTTTTGAACTGGCTTGAAAACTCCTCTAGGGTTATGATTCGTGACAAAAAAATGAGACATCAAAGAGATTTTGGGGAATCAATGAGAAAGAAATATTACCCCAATGCCTACGACATGGGGTTTGAATTTTATTGTCATATCATGGCTAATGACTCCCGTTCCCTTGAAGAGCTTAAAAGAAATCTAAGCAGGGAAGGGTGGGATGTTTTTGTGGGGGTAAAGTCTTTTCTCAAAGGAGGAAAAGAAACCGGCGAACTTCTCTCGGTTTTCGCCGTGGATACAAGAAAATCAGGGAGAGTTATACCTTTCCATAATCCAGATACGTTCAGAAAAAAAATGATAAACGCGGATTCAAATGTTGCTTCTCTCGATGGTTATAGAGAAATGAAAGCAGCTTAAAGGATTATTCTGGTTAAAATGGCTCACTCCTTCGTCGTTCGCTTATTGATAATAACACTAATGAAGAACCGGTTATTTTTTAGCTAATTTTTTTATTAATTGTGAGCCGAAATAAGGCGAATCAAATCTTATTTGATAAGCTGATAAAAAAGCTAAAAAGTTTAGTCATATTAAAAAAGCGCTGAGGAAAAAGTTGAATAATCAATTCTTAACTTCAACAACTTCCTTCTTTTTGCTCTCAAATTCGGAGTAATGGCATTTTCCGCAGTACATTCTTTCCTTTGAGTTCATAAGGAAAACTCCGGGCCCGCATCTTGGGCAAAATCTTTCCCTTGAAACTTTTCCCGAAGAATCAATCTTGTACTTTGAATATTTCTTGCTTGTCGGCTTGTTCCTGTGTGGCTTCTTTCCTTTTTTTATTATTTTCTTTGGCATTTTTTATTTTTATTTATTTGTCTAGCATTTAATTTGTTGGCAATAATTAACTTTTTTTACCATTGATTTTCTCATTATCATTCCCCACATCCAGGATTTTGATTATCATTTTTTATCACTATCTGAACTTTTAGGTTCAGCATTTTTATCGACTTGGTTTTTCTTGTTGTTCTCATTTTTATCCGCCACCTCTTTCTTAAATATATGCAAATTATCCTTTTTCTTTTTCAGCTCCGTCTTGTTTTTGTCCTCTTCCGAGCCGTAAATTAAAACATCAACATTGAAAGTTTTAGAACCAAATTTTCCGGAGATTTTTTTTATCTTTACCGTTTCGGGACGGGCGGAAAATTTCTCCAAAACAAACTTTCCAATTTCAGCCCTGCTTGGAGTGATATCCGAGCTTATCTCAAAAATTATCTCTTTTCTGTTGAACAGGGGATTTTCCTTTTTGGCGATTAACTTGAATTCCTTCATTTTATCTCGTCCTGAGGGCAAAATTTCCCTTCTCCTTCAGTTTTATTTTTCCCGCAATCTCCGACTTTTCGGGATTTAGAATCACTATTCTTCCCTTGAAGCTGTCAGTTGACTCCTCTGAGCCGCAGCCTGGGCATTTTTCCCCCTCATAAACCCTGTTGCATTTCCTGCAAGCTTTTGTTTTTGCCATTTTAAACTACATCAAAACCTCTTTCTATTTCTCGGATACGCATAGCGAGATCAAATCTTGACACATTTATTGTTAAGCCTATCCTGCCTAATTGTTCTTTTGCATATTTTTCTCTGCTAGAATCCCCAGAAGAATCCCTCCAACTTTCATATACCCTCTTTATCTGAGCCAACTCAAATCTTGATATCCTTTCTCCCGCCATTTTACGACGAAAGCCTCCTGGTAATTCTTAATGCAAATCTTTTTGGATCTATTTTTGAACCAAGGTTTTCCACTGCGTATCCATTTTCTCTAAATACTTGGCTTGCAATATTCCTTTCTTCTCCTGTTGAGCAATGCAATGTTACTTGTACTACATTACGCACAAGATCTCTTTTGAGTTTTTCATAACCTTCTCTGTCCATTTTATTTCTTTTTTCCTCCTGCTTTTCCCTTCGGTGTTTTTTCCTCGGATTTCAGCGCTTTCTGCGCAGCTTTTTCTTTTTTTGTTCTTTCTTCCTTAATCCATTCAAGCTTTCCCAGTCCTGGCTGCCTCATCGTCAGTCCTATTTTCGGGCTTACTCCTTTGTGGCTTATTGCTACGACTCTTGCAAGGCATAAGTCTCCTTTTTTCAGGCTCCTCTTTGAGGTTTTTCCCGTGAGGAGATTGGTCTTGCTAAAGCTCACGAAGTCATTCATGGTTTGGCTTATGTGAATCATACCCTGGATAACGCCGAGGTTCATGAAAGCGCCAAAGCTGGTTATCTCCGAAATGACACCGAAAACAAGTTCGTTTATTTCGGGCTTCCATGTAAGAAGCTTAAACGAGGAATTGTAATATGCCGCGCCGTCCCCTGGAATAAGCACCCCGTCCCCGAC
>CAZLQA010000008.1:0-6196 GCA_964561665.1 Candidatus Woesearchaeota archaeon | reverse complement strand
CCCCATGGAACATAATTGAAATCACTGCTTGAAACCGAGACAACCTTTCCAAGTTCCTTGTCGTAGTAATCCTCGTAAATTTCCTCAAGCTGCCTGTCCACTGCCTCCTTCGTCGGAATCCCGAATAGTTTTGGCTCAACCCTCACATAATCGTCAACTTCAGTAAGATAAAACATTTTAAAGCATAAAAATTAGCAAAAATCGGTTTAAAAAGTTTTTTAAAAAGAAGGCTTTATTCAAAATATCCTTATTTCATCAACTTACCAAAAAAATCTACCTCGCGTGATATCGGTGCTCAAAGTGACTCATTCGTTTGCATATGTGCAGCAACTGCGTTTTTCCACACTAACCTCTTTCTATTAAAATCTTAATGCAAAAACAAAGGATATCCTCACTTAGAATATTTTATTAACATAAAAATTAAAAGTTGTTCTCTAATTAACAAATGGCTTTTCAAACAACGACTGATTGTTAAACAAAGTCTAAACAATCTAAATTCTTTTAAACCAGTAGCAACCAATTAGTTCATGACTAAAAGAATAGTGATAATTGGTTTTTTAGAAGTGGGAAAATTTAGTGAAGATGATATTTATGTAATTCTTAGAAAAGAAAAAGACATAATAGCTGAAGCATTATCATTAGAACCTTTTAAGTATAGCGGAGGGATTGTTGCTTCTCGCACAAATAGAGTATACACGGAAAAACCATATATTGCAAGTAATATGGCTAATGCTAATGGCGATGAAAGAGTTGCAACAACTAATACAAATTATCAAAGGTTTATTGAAACTTTAGTGAGTGAGAATAATGGGGAAATTGTATGGAGACTTGCCGAAGAAGGGGCAGAAATAAGCAGAGTTCTTAGAGAAATTAGGGGATTAACCCACATAGTCAGGTAATGCCTATACAATCTCAATCCTCTTCTTCTGCCGAATGATAATCTTCTGATTTTCTGTTTTGTTTTTTATCTCCCTGTCAAGAGTTCCGACAACAATATCTTTGTTTTCATTCGCGAAATTTATTATTTTTTTGTCCGTCGTCCTGCCGTATTTTTCCAAACTAATTCTTTCGAAAGAACTTTTCTCGTTTTCAAGAAGTTTCAGCGAAAGCCGCGCATTTTCATTTTTTCCGGAAAGTTTTTTCAGTTCGCTGAACACTTCTGATGGAATCAAAATCCGGAATCCTGTAGAGGTCATCTCCTCAAAAAAATCAATCTTCTGCTTTACGCAGGTGATAATGAAGTTCGTGTCCAAAAGCGCTTTTTTCATTTTTTTACTCCTAATTTTTTAATTTCCAGTGATGTTTGATAAATAAACGCTCCCACATTACCCCACACAAAAAATAGCCAGACCGGGACATTTATAAAATTAGCAATTGGATAAAACCAAATTCCATAATATATTGCTATTATCTCTGAAGCTGTTCCTAAAACTCCCACTACCAAAAATATAATTAATGTAACCTTAGATTTCCATTTGATTAATCCCGTTAACGTAATAATTGCTAATAATCCTGTTGTTAGCAAAATATTTTTATAAGATAATAAGATAACAATAAAAGTAAAAATTGCGAAAATCAGATTGAATGCCATTTTTTTGTATTCTTCTCTTAAAACTTTTTTGAAGGATTTCATAATTAATCAAAATAAAAAGGATATAAAAACTTTATAGAAAAGCATTAAAAATCCCGTTTTGTTTAAATTTTCAAGGGTGCGTAAGCTAATGGTAAACTGGGCGGCTCCAGCCCGCCATATGGGGGTTCGATTCCCTCCGTGCCCATTTGAGGATTGAAAATCCTTTAGGATATCGGACAAATGGGTTTAAACAGAAAGGAAAATAGAAAAAAACCTTGGTTGTTTTCAGGTTCGAATTCCGAGGCACCCATTTTTATTTAAAAACATAAACGGGCTCTATGCCTTCTTTTTCGAGTCTTCTTGAATCATACAATGGAGGGTACAATGCTATTAATTTTCTTTTTCCATTAGTTACTTCAAACACTGCAGTCATCTCAGAACCAGGAATAAAATATCTTCTTTCTCCATTGCCTAATTCTCTTCTATCAACAACAAAAGGAAAAGTTGAAATTCCTTCATAATTTATTCTGTTCCTTCCATCTCTTCTAATCTCTCTTGCTCTAAATCTAGTTTTATGGTTTCTGGAAATTAAGGACATCTCAACTCTTACCAAACTTCTTTGCAATCCGTTAGAACTTTCCTTTTTAGACAAGGCATCAGATTTTTTCGGCATATTAAAAAATGATGCATATTTATTTTTAAATATTTGTGTTGTGAAGGCTTTGCTTTCTTATTTTTTCTTTACTTAAAAAATAATACAACTTTTTATAAATCAAATCTTCATCGTAGCTTGTTCTTTTCAAAAATTGACAAAAGAGGAAACAAGAAATGACCGGAGACGGAAGCCACCTAATATGCAAAAAACACAACACCCTCACAAGCTACAGCATCGTGGATTTTTGCTGGCGATGCGTCAGTTGTGAGCTTGAGGAAAAAGGACTATGATTCTACAATCCTTTCAACAATTGCCTAAGCAATCCCCTGTATATTTCCGGAGTTAATTCTCTTTTATGAGAACCTTTAATAGAGCAAACATATCGTTCCCCATAATAGACTTTTATATGACTTCCTTTTCCATTTGTCAGTTTATAACCCAAATCTCTCGCATATCTTCTAACATCATCTAATGTTCCAACCCTGCTGCCTTCCAAGTCGCATTCAATTTTGCTTCTGGTTTTAGAATACCTGTCAGCCATTTAACATCTTTCAATGAGTTATTCTTAAGCATTTTTGCACTCGAGTTGCATAATTAAAATTTTTATAAGAATCTGTAGAAGGGTCTCTTACTAACTTTATCAGGACCATTACATTCGGAACGGACTAAACTATAAAGAGCCATAGGATTTCTATCTGCATCATGCTTTATGGCCAATTGCGAACCTGGAAGCAAAAACATAGCGCTTCCGTTTGAGATTCTTCCTCTTTCAACACAAAATCTGTATTCCGAACCAAGAGAACTGCCAGATGAATTATCAATTGGAACAGCAATAATTTCTATATATCTTTCATCGGCTCTAGCGAGACTTGAGCCTTTAACCTTCAAACTTGCAATTTTAACCAGTGTTTTTTTGGTTCCACTCGCCATTATGCTTTTAACAGGATTTTATTTTTAAAGATTTACGCAATATTAAGCGCACTGCAAATTTTTTACTTTCCCAAAGTCAAAAACTTCCTCGTTTTCGGTAACAACAAATGCGCTGAAACTTTCAAGTTCTCTTGGAGGAATAACCGAGAAGCCCTCTTCCGGAGTGAATTCATCTGAGTTTACGGGAGAGCCTTCAATAGCTCCAAAAAAACTGGGAACAATTATTACTTCCTTCCCCCTGTAAACTCCTCGGAGAAAGCACTTGTATTTTTCCCTTTTGATATTCTGCCTGTCCGACAAAAGAATTGAAGGATGCAAATGCCCCATAACCCACATCTTTACCCTTTCCTCGTTAATTTTCAGGAAATCCATGTGCCCGTGGAAAAACATAATCCCTTTGCTGAAATAATAATTCTTCATCTTTTTCCCCGAGAAGTCAAACTTGTCATGATTTCCCTTTATCAGTATTATGTCCTTTTCGTTTACATGCCTTACAAGAAATTCAAGAACTTTTTTGAAGTAAAGCCTTTCTTTCCATTCATACCCGAAAAAATGCTTTATGTCTCCAAGGAAAACTATTTTTTTTAATTTGTATTTTTTTTCCTTTATTTTCTTTATTATTTTTTCCAAATCCTCTATTATTTCCCTTACCTGCGTCTCCGGAACCATGAAACCCGCCTGCCTTAAGGCTTCCTCGCGCCCTATGTGCAAATCGCCTATTGCAAGAATTCCCTGCTCGGGGAAAAAAACCGATTTGTTTATGAATTCAAAGGAAATCATATTCGCTGGAGAAAATGATTGTTTAAAAGCATTAGTGAAAAACCTAGTGAACTCTTCCTGAACCGCTCAGTTTTCTTGCATAATCCACGGGACCTTTTCCTTCACTTATCACATAAGCACATATCAGCATGGCTTCGTTAAGCGATCTCCTGTCCCATCTTTCCCTGAAAATCCCGGATCTTTCAAGATTTACAAGAGCCCTTTCAATATTAAGAGATTCATCGTATGCAGTCCTTGCATCTTCCTCAAGAATGTCAATAACATTTTCAAAGCCTTTTTTTCCATAACTATAAACAATGGCGTTTCCTGAGGGAAATTCTCTTTTGCGAATTTGCCTTAAAATGTTTTTGGGGAATAAAGAGATATCTCTCGCATGGAGATGATAGTAATCTTTTGCAAGTGAAAAGTAAATTCTTTTGGAAAAAAGACTTCCTCTTATTAATGCAGTCTCCCAGAAGATTACGGAATTTAAATGCTGGTTGGCTCTGTCAAATTCTCCGGCATGTTTTTGCAGTTCATCAGGACTTAGCGTGTACAACATGTCTATCAACGGAACAGGATTAAACAAAAACATTTTCTTCTTCAAGAATTAATATTTATAAAAATTTATATTATTTTGAATTCAATCTTTGCAGCGCAATCTCCGCTTTTTTCGCAATAGTTTTCGCAGGATTTAAAATAATATCTGAAAATTCTTTTTTGTTTATTTTAATTAAACCAATCGTAATAGCTTTCTACCCCTTTAGGAGGTTCCTGAGCCAGAAATATTATTGGTTGGTACCCCGAGCTTAAATTTTGAACATTCATCAATATCCTCGCTGTTCTTCCATTTCCGTCTACGAAAGGGTGTATCTTTAAAAATTTTACATGTTCTCTTCTTACTTCTTCAGGAGAGCCTTTCGGGGAACTAAATTCTTCGCACCATTTTTCCATTGCCAAAAAAATTTCTTCCGGAGGGCACGTATCCTCCCTGCCCCCAACCATTACCGGAATCTCCCTGTATATTCCTGCAATTTCCCTGTTTAAATTTCTCATCAAAAGAAAATGTATATTTTTTATGCAGTCATGACGCACTTTGGAAGATTTGTTTTTCTTTGCATAATTCCAAGCCAGCATAGAGTCCATTAAGGCAAATGCAGAATTTTCTCCTTCAAGCTTGTTGCTCTCACTAAGAAATAAAATTTCCCAATCGCTTAAACTTGCGTTTAGCTCATTGATTTTTGCCGTAAATATGCCTTCAACAATTTCATTTAATTTCATTTTCCGCAAAAGGCAATCTGGATTTTTTATTTTTTTTGTTTTCCCCTATAACCCTCAGGTGCTCGCGGTGCATTCTCCTTAGAAATTCCTGCTTGTCCTCCACTCTTATCAAATCGCTATAACCCTGAAGGATAAGATTTGACGCAAAAGGCGACGGAATGCCTGTTCTTTTTATTTGAATCTTGATTTTTCCCTGTGAAATCCACCCGAGAACAAGGTTTGCGTTTTCAATGTCCATCAAGTCCTCAAGAACTTCCCTTCGGGCTTCCCTTAAAATAGGGAACTCTCCTGTCAGTTTTTTTACTGCGTGAAGGAGGAAATGGCTTTTCATCTGCTGTTTTCCCACCGTCTTGCTCCTTCCCTTGTAGCTTCTTAAAATCATAAGGCTTCTTGTGGCGCAGTGTCTAAACCTGCGGGCGAGGACATCGGTGTTTTCTATCGCAGCATCGAGAACTTCCTTTAGGCTTTTTTCATTTATCAGGTATTTCAACGCCTTCTGAAAGGGCTCTTCCATGGCGGTCTCTCCAGCAAGATAAAACCCGTTGTCGTTTATTCCTATCTCAACATCCCTTCTTCCTGCCCTACCCATGAGGAACCCGAAAGCTCTTGATAGCGCGTCGTTTACCCTCCTTCCGTACATGCTGTGGAAAATCAAATAATCCTTTTTTTCAAACCTGTACTTTTCCACAAGCATAAGATTTTCATTTGGAATTTCAAGAAACCCGTGCTGTTCGTTAAAGTAATTATAAATTGATTCGGATGCCTCATCGTTAAGATAAAGATATTTTTCTATGAAATTTTTTATTGCCTTTTTTCCTTTTCTTTTTTGAAGGTTGTTGCTCATCATCTTCCTGAACCTGTTTATCTCCAATCCCGAATCGAAACTTAGGGGAAGCATCTCTGAAAACCATGAGGGAATAGTGGGAGAGCGTCCTTCGGCGGAGTTCACGTAAACATTCATGCCTCTTGTGTATCTGTAAACATACTTCTTTCCCCCG
>CAZLQA010000007.1:21911-24821 GCA_964561665.1 Candidatus Woesearchaeota archaeon | reverse complement strand
AAAAAGAAGCAAAAACGCCCCTGCCTGTCCGTTCGGACATTTTGTCTGCTTCGCAGTAATTTATTTAGCGACAATCTGAAATTATTTGGACAGCGTCCCGCCGTCCTGAAGTGCCATCTTTAAAATTAAAACTCGTGCCTTCTCACAACTCTGCGGTTTTTTCTGCGGAAAAAATCCTCGGGGACGTCTTGCAGACTTTCCCTTCGGGAACCCAGACATAACAGCGATTATACGCAATTCAAAAAATATTTTTCTTAATGAGAATAAGGAATGATAGGCTTTCAAAGGGGAATAAATTTGATTTTTTCTTTATTTAAAGAGGGGGATAATACGGTGTTTTCTCCGCTATCGCTACGAAAACTATTTATTTATAAACTCTTATCAATTACCATAAAATTATGAGCATAGAAAATAAACGATTTAGGTCTGAATCAACGGCGCAAAACTCCCCACAAGACAATAGTCTTGGAGTTGATCAAACAAGAAAACGAATGATTGAAACTTTAGAAGGAAGAATAGACCAATTTTTAGAAAATTCACCAAGACAACCCAAAAAAGAAATTGCTGATTATGTTGAGCAAAATGGGATTTTAGTTCCTGAAAGATTTCAGGGTTTAGAGCAAGCACTTGAGTATGTAAAATCGGGAGGAGAAATTATAGTTAGAAGTGAACATCCTTTAGAATATAACGGAGCATCGGGTTTGCTTACTAGCTATACTGTAAGTCAAGAAAGAATTGATAAAGGTAGAAAATATTGTGATGAACACGGACAAGTTATTGATTGGGAAAAAATGCATAAAGACGGAAGTATGAATGCAGAGTGGGATGTTGAAAATCAAATCTTTGGTCAATTGGAAACATCCTCCCAACCAGACTTTGAACAAAATCTTAGAAAATTATCTGAGAAATATTCAAAACATTACTGCGAACTATTAGGACTAGATTTTGAAGGTTTTAATGGGAATATAAGCTATTCTTATTGGAAAAAAGTGGAAGGATTTAACAGAAGTATTGTCGCAGATTCTGCCATACCAAATCGTTATCATATTTTTACCACAAACACAGGAAAACCATTTTTCCATAATTACCTAATTATAGATAATGGAAATGTCGTACTGAATACTCCAATTGAGATGACAGATAAAATGCGAGGCGCTTTATCTGATGTTATCGGATTTTATAAAAAAATAAGAGGAATGGAAAAATTTGATCCGACCCATTGTCCTATTGTTGAGTTTCAAACCGACAAGCAAAATAATAATCACTTTCTTCAATATAACAGAACTAGACAAATAGAACCCACAACCTTCACTCTTGACAGAGATTTAGAGGAAGATGAATTTGAAGCAGTTTATGTTAGAGGTGCGACTCCGCCAGAAGGACTAGTTTTAAATGTCGCAATGTATTATCCAGAATATCAAATAGCGGAACAAGAAGACGGCTCTTTTGATTTTCATTATAACTTTATCTTTTCTGAAATTATGAGTAGAAGAAGGGTCGCTAATTTTGAAAATCGTTCCATGCAAAATTTATCTATTTCATGTATTGATGCCCATCTTCCAAAATCAAGATTATTTAATTCTCAAATTTCTATTTCTATTCCCAAAGATAAAATACCTGATGATTTAGCTCATTCTGTCTATGAAAAAACTAGAGAAATAAACGAACCAGCAAGAATACCTATTAGAGTGATTTCTGACGGAAGAAAAGCGTATGTCAGATTTGAAAGATAATAAGGAGTTTTGAAAAATGAAATTCACCCCTAACCCCTCTTTCATTTTTCAAAACGGAAAAAATCAAATTTATAAGAATTAAAGAAAGCATATCATAATGAGTAAGAACGAAAAATATTTTTTGAACTCACTCCGCTTCGCTCCGTGCCACGCTGCGCTCTCCTCCTTTCAGTCGTCGGGGCGTATAACAAGGGTTAAATGCAATCCGCCCCCGTGCCTCTTCGTTCATCTCATTTAGCAAGATTTATAAATTTCCACTCTTCTTAATATATTAATATGGGCTTTTGGCAAAAAATTGGAGACTCCATAAAAGAAGGAGCTAAAAACATTTCGGATGATATTAAGAAGAAACAAGAGATAGCTTAAACTAAAAGACAGATTCTAAATAGATATGAGATGAACGACTTAAAAAAATATGTAAAGATTACGGAATCGGAGAACCCCTTCCTTACGAAGAAAATCTCATATCTGGAGAAAAATACAAACGAACAGTTACGAGAGAACATTTTATTAGTCGTGTAATGGATAGACTCACGCTTGACCAAATCAAAACATTTTCTGATAAAAATAGAATTAAAATTTGGGATATCTTAAAAGAAGAAAAACCTGCTGTTTCTGAAACTCCAAAACCAGAAAAAGCAAAAGAAACAACTGAAGAACCAGAACAGAAAGTTACAACTATTGAAGTTAAAAGGCAGAGTGAGTTTGACTCAATTCTTGAATCAATAGAAAATGATTTTGAACCTGAAGATGTAAGAGATGAAAATGATTTTGAAAAACAATTAACTCAATTTTTGAAAATCAAATATCCTAATAGAATCAGAAGACAAGTTGAAACGCCAAAAGGAAAGATTGATTTGGTTATAGATGAAAAATATGCTATTGAATTGAAAATAGCAGATAGTAAAGGGAAATTAAGAGATTTAGTTGGTCAAGCTCATAGTTATAAAAAAGTTTTCAATAATGTTGCAGTTATCCTTTTAGATGTTGGAAAAATGTCTCGCTCTGAAATTAAAGAATATATTGATGATTATGAAGGACTTGGTGTAAAAACACTAATACTGGAAGGGGTTCTCCGTAGAAGAAAAGGTAAATCCAAACAAATTAATATCAAATTCCAATGTATCGGCACGGGGGCGGACTTTCTCCGCTTCGCTCCGAACCACGTTGCACTCTC
>CAZLQA010000007.1:0-21901 GCA_964561665.1 Candidatus Woesearchaeota archaeon | reverse complement strand
TTACTGAGGATGTTGTTGTCGATGGTAAAAAAGTTCCTCGATTTAAGTTTATTGAATGATCGGGCTTTCTTTCAACTTTCTCCGCTTCGCTCCGAACCACGTTGCACTCTCGCTAACGCTCGGGGCATTTAACAGGAATTAGTTTCAATTAAAGCGAACTCTGATACCCCCGACCACCCGCCCCTTATTTGGAGTTGTCACCACACTAATTTGACACCCATAAGTAGTAACAAATAGAAAAATTTAAATACTACCTACCACATTATAATAGTATGAAAAAGATATATAGAGGTATTTGGGCAGATAGGCTAGAAAACGGACAAGAATTGCCTGTTGGCGGTTCTATATTTAGCGATGAGCTTACTACAAAAATTGACCTTGATTTTGATAGTTTCAATGGAGAATTAGATAACTATCACCCTCCACAAAAGATTTCAGAAGCTTATGGACAATATAGGCAATCAGTAACAGATTGGTTGTCTCAAGTAGGTTCAAAAATTGACCCTTACCTTTTCTTTGTTGCAAATACAGTTCAAAGAAAAGTTCAAGCATTAATGGATGTAAAACCTGAAAGTCCTCCAAGCGATTTAGAAAGAAAAGCTAAATTTCAAGATGACAAAGCGAAACTAACCAATTTAAGAGGCGTTGCTATGTGCGCAGAACAGGCTTCTTTAGGCCAATATCTTCTAGAAAATGTCCTGCAAGAGGGATATTCTGCTTCTTATATGAGTGGAGTTGAGACGCAATCTCCATCAGCAGATTTAGGAAACCATTCATTTATAGTAGTTAGAGATCCCGCATCAAAAACCTATATCTTTGATATTGCTAGACCTCGTTCTGGAAATAATCTTCCAAGAATTCTAGAAACAGATGTTCTATTTAATTATGAATTATTTGCAGATACAAGAAATTTACTTGTTGGTGCAACCGAAGTTCTGCAAGGTGGAAGATTATATTTTGGAGTAGGTCATCCTATGCTTGAACAAGAACCTCAAGTAATTAATAAGATAAAGACGCAATAAAACGGCGACAAACTCCTAATTCTAAAAAAACCGATGGTTCCTACCATCCCAGAGTTCGCTTTAACTCTAAAATTTTGCCTTCGGCATCGTTGCACTAAATTTCAGCCCTTCGGAAACATAACACCAATTAAATGCCATTTTTCAAACAACGCATAACAAATCCTCAAATATGCAACACCTTGAATTCTTTGAAATCCTGGAACTTCTCCGGTTTTATTTCCACACCCTTTATCATTGCATGCTTTGGCCCCGAAGTGCAAATCTCAATCATTTTGTCAACATCATCCGGGTCCCCTTCAATGAAGATTTCAACTCTCCCGTCATCAAGGTTTCTCGCGAATCCCTTGACATTGTTTTTGTCCGCGTTTTCCTTTACGAAACTCCTGAAAAAAACTCCCTGAACGGTGCCTTTAATGTACATTCTTACGGATTTTTTCATGATGATTTCAAAGAAAAAGACTTTTTATATTTTTATGGAATTAATTCTTGTTAAAATATATTCTTTTTCTATTTGATAAAAGGCTCACTCATTTCACTCGTTCGATTATTGGTAAAATCTTGGTGTGTTCAGTGCTTGGCGAAGCGTATGCCTAATCGCTTATTGGTAAAACTGCCATGAATATTTAATGTATATCATAGTTGATTAAGGGTGATTTCTGAGTAAGACAATTATAAAATACAAATTGCTCGTTAAATAAAAATTCACAGCCCGAAGGTGCTCTCGAATTCCCTGACTTGGGCGTACCTGACTGAAAAGTTTCTTCCTTTTTTTGTTATGCCTATCGTGTGCTTTTTGTTTGAGAACTTGTCCTCGAGAAGCTCGTTGCTCATCAGTTCTTTCAGGTAAGTCTTCATCTGGTTATGCGAGAGGTTCGCCTTGTACATCAAGTGGGTTTTCTTTATTTCTCCCCCCTTCTCTTGAATAATCTTGAGGATGTCATGCATTATCTCCATTCTACTTCTTTTCCTTTCCATTTTTCAGTATTTTTACAATCAGGAAAAATAAAGTTATATAGCTTACTAATTGAAGGCTTTGAGCCAGCACGTAAAATCCTTCTATGCTTGAAAAAAAGAAAAATATCCTGCTTATTGCCAGGAGGATAAATGAAACGAGAAGTATTTTTGTGTTCGCCAATTTTTTCTCTTCATAGTTCAGGTAATTGTGCCTTATGATCAGCACAAGTATCGCCAATACCGTCAAATGGTAAAGGTAATAAATGCTTCCGCTTAAAAACGCCGTTATAAGCAAAAGGTATGAAACAAGAAGAGAATCTCCGGTAAATTTTTTCTCGGCAGGAATCTTATATATGAAATAAAATCCGAACAGGGTAAAAAGCCTGTTGAAGAAAAATCCGAGATAGTAAAAAAAGTCAACTGTTTTCACGATGCTGTATGTGATTACCGCCTGCCCTATTTCTCTCGTGACTGTCGTGTCATAATACAAAACAATCTTGGTGAGTAGCGTTGAAAGCTCCCCTACCGCGATAAGAAGAAACCCGATTCCAAGGTATAGTATTGGTTTTTTTCTGCTTAACCTGTAGCTTTTTATTGCAAATATGAAAAACAGGAACAAAACCATAAAACTGACGACTTCAATCAGGACATCATTGTTGAGAAACCAGTCGGGGGTGAAGACAATCTTCATTTTCAAAAAAGCGGGTTTTCATTTAAAAAGCTTGTGGAACCCTGCACTATGTCTCGATTCTGTAAGGTTTTTTCACAACTGATTTATAAAGTGAATTCCTAAGAATTTTAACAAATTGAACATTGTTAACCCCTCTTTTCGCCCCTGCGCTGGCAGGGGCATTATACTCACAAAATCCAAAAAGATGGTGAATAAAAAACTCGCTGAATTTTTTCATGAGGCAAAGAAAGTGATTCTTCCGGAAGAATTCGCAAATGAAATCAAGATTCTTCGGGATTTGGGACTGGACGACTCAGATATAAAACTTATTGCCACTCTTAAAATAAAGGAGTACGTAACATTGGAGGTTGCCAAGGGCTAATCCTCTCTCGAGTCAATCTCGTTGTTGACGACAGTTACAACCTGCGAGGCAAAATATGTTCTTTTCCCAACCGAGACGGGTGTTGCAATTTTCTTCAGCCTTTTAAGCTCCTTTTTTGGAATTCCCTCGTGGTCCCCTAGAACGAACACGTTTTCTTCGGGAATTTTTATATTCCTTATGCTCTCTCCGCTCCTGTCAAGAATGAATATTTCCTTGCCTTCTTTATTAAGCTCTTCCACAAGGTTTAGAAGGCTTTTCTTTTCGACAAAACATCCGGGAAAAACCTCTGTTTTCTTGCCTTCTTTGTATTTATAAAGGATTTTTTTTATCATGTTTCCTATGTCCTTCTTGCTTATTTCCAGCTCGTCCGTAACCCTAATTTCAATGTGCCTTGGGGGCGTCGGGGGACCGTAAAGAACAAGGTGAAGCTTTACGTCTTTTCTGAAATTATGGGAAAGGAAGAACGCGGAGATTATAGTGTGCAGCGTAATGTCCATCCTTCCTGCGCGCATTAAGTCGCCTCCAGCCCTGCTAATCATGCTTCCTGATGTCACGGCGCTTCTTGAAAAGTATATGAAGCTTCTCATATTAATTTAATCACAATCAATCTTTTAAAGTTTGTTTTGTGTAATGAGACATGTCCGGAATTCTTACCAATGAAGGGCTGAATGCCAGAGCGTGGTATGTTAAAAACCACCCTATAAGAATGCAAGAAAATCTTTTAGAAAGAGTGTTAAGAGCCATTGGATTAAATACCTCGTCTCACAGACCTTCCGGTGATGAAATCCTCAAAATGTATAGGGGTGAAACTTTAAGAAGAAATCTTCGTGAACAAAATCCTGTTTATCAAAAAACCCCTGAAAGGTTAAAGGGAATTGTTGGTTATGTTTTGGATGTTGTGAACACGAGTGAGGTAAACAGCCGTGTAATGGCTAAAGAAATTGACGACGAGGCGGCTGAAAGAGCTATTGTTTTAGCTGATTACGGAGGATAACCCCTAATTCTTAATCGGCTGGAGCACAAACATAGGCTTTGCGAATACTTCATTATCGTTAACAACTTTGTACATGCCTATAAAATTGCTTGGTGAAAATAAACTGATGATTTCATTTGTTTGCAACTTAATTTTTTTATTCAAGTCTTCATGAAGAACCGGTTTTCCAGTCATCAACCTATTCACGGATTTTTCCTTGACCTCAACTTTTTTATAGACTTCGCTTACGATTTCGGCGGGAACCAGAATTTTTCTTAAACTGCTTTCATTTCCTTTTTTAAATTCTTCAACGGACTTTACAAAATCGTACAGGTTCACGGATTTTTCTTCCTTGAAAATTCCCGCGCGAATCCTTCGAAGCTCGAGCATATGCGCTCCCGTTTCCAGTTCTTTTCCCAAGTCGTCAATAAGCTTTCTTATGTATGTTCCCCCCTGAACTTCTGTTTTAAACAAGAAATCTTTTCCGTTTTTTTCCAATAAATCGAAGGATTTTACCTCCCTTTCCCTTTCCTGCCTTTTTACCCTTGATTTTACGGGAGGGGTTTGTAGAATTTTTCCAAGAAATTTCTTTTTTATTGCCTCTTCGATTTTTTTTAAAGAAACCTCTTCATGAACCCTCATAATTCCCGTATACTCTTTATCCTCTCCGAGGAAAAATCCGGTAAGTTTGCACGCCCTGTTGAGGGCTATTGGGAGCACTCCCGTAACCTTTGGATCGAGGGTTCCGAAGTGGGATGTTTTTCTGACTCCAAGCGGATTGAGGGTTTTTCTGACAAAATCCGAAACGTCAAAACTTGTCGGATTTTGCGGCTTGTCTATGTTTATTATGCAAAATTCCAAAAGGTCCTGGATTGTTTTTTCCTGTTTTAACTTTTCAATATTCATCATAAAACTATAAACATTTAAACCCTTTAAAATTTTTATTAAAATGAACTCCTCGGAAGCCCTGAAGCAATTAATGTTTATCGAAAGATATCCTTCTGTTAAATCAATGAGGCTTGCCGCCGAAGGTTGGAGAAGTGATTTCCAGACTTTAATCGCGATAATTCTTTCCGCAAGGACTCTGGATGAAACAACAATAGCCGTATGCAAAAAACTGTTTGAAAAGTACCCCTCCGCCGAAACTCTTTCAAATGCTTCAAGGAATGACGTTGAGAAAATAATTCTTCCAATAAATTTTTACCAGAACAAGTCCAAGTACATAATAAACTGTTCAAAGGAGATTCTTGAAAAACACAACGGAGAGATTCCAAGGGATTTTGACAAGCTTGTTTCTCTTCCCGGCGTGGGAAGAAAAACGGCGAACGTTTTTCTTGCAGGAAAAGGGGCTGACGCAATCGGGGTGGATACCCATGTTTCTTACATTTCGCAGAAACTCGGCTGGACAAAAAACAAGAATCCTGAAAAAATTGAAAAAGATTTGATGAATTTGTTTCCGAAAAAACATTGGAAAGAAATAAATTCCTCTCTTGTAAGATTTGGAAAGACGCATACTTCAAGAATGCAAAAAGATGAAATTTTGGAGGAAATTAAAAAAATAAAATAGCTATCTGTATATGCTCTTTCTGTGTTCAAATTTTAAAATAATGATTTCATCTCCTCTTGATGCATAAATCAATCTAAAAGGTTTTATGTAAAGTGTTCTTTCACCCCTTGAATACTTTAAAGGTTTTCCAACATTTGGATTTTGAATGATTTTTCTGATTTGTTTCTCTAATTTTCCCTTTAAAAATGAATCCAATTTTCCAACATTCTTGGTAAACTCTCTGGAAGGAGTAATTTTTACCATTCTTTTAGTTTGGCAAAAAACTCTTTTTCAGAATAAGTTTCACATTTGCCTTCATCAATACCCTTCCATATTTTGTTCAACTCTTCAATCTCTTTTCGTTCTTTATTGGTAAGCCCATCCACACTTTTTAAAATGATTAAATTATCCTTTCTCGTTATAGTAAAAGGAGTTCCAACTTCAATGCCTTTTCTTATCTTCTCGGGAATTACCACTTGTCCTTTAGTGCTAAGTTTTGTTATTTCCATGACAAAAAGTAAGAATATCTTACTTATAAATATTTCTTTTTTGTTATTAACTAAATTTATAAAAGTAACGGACTGAATATTATTATGGAAAAATTGATTGAAATTGTTGAAAAACACAAGAAATCCAAGGTAAAGAAAATTGTTGATTCCCGCATGGAAGGGTTTGAAGAGCTTGGAAAAAAACATAGTAATGATTTGTTCAAGGAGCTTTGCTTTTGTCTTCTGACTGCAAACTTCTCCGCAAGCGGGGGAATAAAAATCCAAAAAGAAATCAATGAAGGTTTTTTGCATTTAAACGAGGGGGAACTTTCAAAAAAACTCGCGGAATTGGGGCACAGGTTTCCGAATGCAAGGGCGAAGTTCGTAATGGAAGCGCAAAAATATAAAGGCAGTATAAGGGAGATTTTGGATTCTTTTCAGGATGATGAAGAAAAAAGAGACTGGCTTGTAAAGAATATTAAAGGGCTTGGGATGAAAGAGGCATCGCATTTTTTGAGAAATATCGGCTGCAAGAATGTTGCGATAATTGATTTTCATATAGTTGATTTGCTTGCCAAAAACAATTTGATTGAAAAGCCAAAAAACAGGGCGTTAACGGGGAAAAGATACATTGAGATTGAGAATATCCTAAAGGAACTTGCGGAGAAAACTAATACTTCTCTCGGAGAGCTGGATTTGTACTTGTGGTACGAAGAAACCGGGAAGATTTTGAAGTAGCATTTATAAATCCTAATTTTGATGACTTCTTATGGGAAGAATATCTAAACTATCAAAAGTTTTGATGCTGGCAGGGATGTTAAGCTCTTGCGGTAATATCCCTTTGATTGGATTGAACTGCGAAGACACTGCAAGAAAACTTGTAAATACTGCTGATGAAGGACATCTTATGGAATTAAGAATAACTACTTTTGGGATGCCTCGGGTATTATCGGAAACAACAATAGAAAATCATATGGGTTGTTTGACAGATAGCGTTGACAAGTATAGTTACGGGAAATATTTAGGAATAAAAACTAAAGAAGGAAATTTTAAGATTATATATCCCGGAAAAAATAGCAGAGAGATTTAATACTAAATAATCACTTCTCCAGAGCCACTCTTCTTTGGTGTTTTGGTTGCTTGCTCTGCTTTGTTTGGTGCTTTGTTTTTTTCGCCGCGGCTTTTTCCATCTGCCTGCTTTCCTCGACAACGGAAGATTTTTTCTCACCCTCTTCTTTCTTGGCTTCTTCTGTTTTTTCCTCTTCCTTGTGCTCGTGCTTTTCCTCGGTTTTTTTGGCTTTGCCTTTTGCAAATTCCTCGGCTTTTCTCTCTTCCCTTAATTTTTTGAACTTCAATTTTTCAGGCATTTCAGAAAGCTCAGCTCTTACAATTTCCCCTTCCTTAATTGCCTTAACCTTGATTTTTGCGGGAGGGTTTTTTATGCCGCGGAACCAAATTTCTTCATTGAGATATCTGTCAATTTTTATCTTTTTCAAATCCCTGTCGCGAATTTTCATATGCCTTGCCAGAAATTCCCTTATCGCCTTTACGGCTTTTTTGGCTTTTTTGTATCTTGGAACTTTCATCCATTCCTTTCTCAGAGGAATGATATATTCTCTTTCAATCTTTTCCGTTTGAATTTCAGTTTTTTTGTCTGCCATTTTTCATTTTTATCCGAAGTGCGATTTCCTTTGTTTTCTTGGTTTGATGTGAAGTTTTGTCCTTCTCCAGCTTCTTCTGTGGCGGGTGACTGCGGAAGGGTGGACTTTTTTCCCTGTTCCAAATTTCCTCAGTATTACCCACACGGGAGCCCACTTTGTTTTTTTGTTCTCATTTGCAAGCTTTGTTTTTTTTGCCTGATTTTTGATTCCCATTTTTTACAAAAACTTTGTCTGCTTCGCAGAATTTAATTTGAGATTTTTAATATGAAAAACGCTTTTGCTGCAATATTTACCATAATTTTTCTTTATTATTCCCGAATCCGAGCAATTCATTGCGAGTGAATTTTTATTTATCATTTCACATCCTCCATGAATTTTTTTCCTTTTTCGGTAAGCTTCCTTCCTGCTTTTATCCTCGTTCCTTTTTGGGAGCTTATAATTTCAGTGAAGCCCACCTTGTCGGACTGCTGCAAAATCACACGGATTATTTTTCCGCTTCCTTTCCTGAATTTCTCGGGTTTCATCCCCCTGTTTTTCTTGGTTCCGTATTTTGTTTTTAGCCTGTTGACGCCTCTTACCTGATTTTTATATATTTGCTTCAGAATGCTTGCAGCCCTTTTCTGCCAGAAATCCTCGTCGTCTATAGGGCGCTCTTTTCCCGGAGAGGATTTGACAAACTCAGCCCACTCCGGCTTTTTAAATTCGGGGATTTTTTTCAGGGCTTCTGCTAGCTTCAAGTTGTATTCCTGCTGACTAAAATCGTATACTGGCATTTTATTGCGGCATTCCTTTCGGAATTAGAACCATTTCGGTTTAATGAAGCGGTTTAACCTAAGACTATGAAGAAAAAAGGTTTATAAATTATTTGTTTCACAATTGTTCAAAAAGTTTTAAATTTTATTGACTTATTAAACAGAAATCTCTCGCTCATTTCATTCGTTCGCACATTAATGATTATGATAGTGCAAAACCAGCTGTTTTTAGCTAATTCTTTTGTTAATCACGAGCCGAGAGGCGAGCCATATTTAAGCAATTATTATTTATTAATAAAAACAATCATCACAAAACAAACTTTAGCATAAACCAGAAATGTGAAAAGCTTCCCAGCATAATAAAGACGTGAAATATGTCATGGAGAGAATACCATTTTTCTGAAGGAAAAATTTTGTCCATCCCAAAGAAAACTGTGCCTAAAGTATAAAATATCCCTCCTAAAAAAAGCCACAAAAATCCTTCTATAGGAATTGATTCATTAAGGGGAACTATTGCGACCACAATAATCCATCCCATAATCAGGTAAAAAATGGTGGAAATCCATGCGCTCATTTTTATTTTCATGCTTTTTATCAGGATTCCCGTGAAGGCAAGTCCCCATATCACTCCGAACATGCTCCACCCCCATACAGGAGGAAGAATTATCAATGTCAACGGGGTGTAGGTTCCCGCAATAAGAATGTAAATCATTGAGTGGTCAATTATTTTGAAAATGCTTTTTGAAGAATGATTCTTTGATATGAAATGGTACAATGTGCTGAAAAAATACAACAACACCATTGACGCTCCAAAAATTGAAAATCCCACTATATGTGACGCAGTTCCTTTTATCGCCCCAAGGGTTACAAGAATAGCCAAACCGGCGATGGAAAGCAAGGTGGCAATAAAGTGGGTTAAACTGCTTAAAGGTTCATTATTATTCATTTTTCTAACAATCATTATTTTAAAATTATCTAACTTCTTTTCTCCACTTCTTCACCATAATTGTAAAGCCGATAATTTTTGTTGTGTACCTTTTTCCGAGCTGTTCAAGAATTTTATCGGACATTTCCATTGTCTCTTCCTTATTTCTTGTCGCGTTTTTCAAGATGGAGATTTTCACATTTTCATGGTTCTTGAAAATATTTTTTAGGCTCTCTATGAAACTCTCCGTGATTCCGTTTTTTCCAAGCTGAATTTTACCTGTTCTCGGCATTTTTCTCAAACTCCAGAATATCTTTCTTTTTTACTTTAATGGTTTTAAACTTCTTCACCCCGAATGTTCCTTTAGGCATTCTTTTTTCCTTGTAAGTATCTTTTCCTTTGAACCTGTGAACAAGAACATCTTTCTTGTTGTCCCTCCAGTCACGGCTGTATCTTGCGCAGATGATTGCGGCAATTTTCACATCCCCAAACTTTGGATTTTCCTTTATGTTGACAAAAGGGCTTCCCGGAGATTTTGTATGGAGCACTTCCTCGCTTGGCTCGGTCTGTTTGATTAATTCCTCGTTATTCTCCGCGCTTTTTCCAAGAAGAATTTTTGTTCCCCTTTTTGTCGTAAATTCCCTAAATTTCATTTTTATTTAAGGAGGGAGTTTCTTTTAAATTTATAGGCAAGTTTTTAAATAAAAAATATTCTAATAAATATTTATTTAAAATGAAACAGCAAATGGAATCTCTCGAGAAGGAATTTAGGGAAGGGAATTACTGGGGGTTGTGGAGCGGAATAGACCTTCATTCCTGCAATCCGGAGTTTGTAAGGAGCGAGGAAAAAGTAAAGGAATTCGTAAGGCTTCTGTGCGACAGGATGAATGTAAAGCGCTTTGGAGAAACGGTTGTTATAGATTTTGGAGAAGACCCGCGGGTTTCCGGATTTTCCATGACTCAATTGATTGAAACCTCCCTTATTTCGGGGCATTTTGTAAACCAGACAAATAATATCTTTCTAGACGTATTTTCATGCAGCTTTTACTCTCCCTTGGAAGTGGTGGAGTTTGCAAAGGATTTTTTCGAGGCAAGAGATTACAAATTAAATTACAAAATAAGAAGATAAAATGGCTGAAAATTACACTTCTCCGCCGGTGGGGCACGAAGTTTCATGCGTTATGGAGGGAATAAGCGGGGAAATCCTGAATAATAAAAGCAGTTTGATGTCCATTATGAAAACTGCTCTTGAAAAGGACAATTTTCACATTCTAAAAACTATTTTCCAGTCTTTTTCTCCGCAGGGATTTACAGGGGTTTTTATCCTCTCGGAATCTCATTTGGCATTTCATACTTATCCCGAGCACGGGGTTCTTTATCTTAATATGTACAGCTGCAGAGGTCCGAAAGATGCCGAGAAAACTTTTAATTTCATAAAGAAAAAACTGAATCCGAAAAAAACTAGAATACTTTCTAATCACGAAGTTCCTTTGACGGATGGTTTTTCAGCCACTCATTGACGATTTTAAGGGATTTTTTCTGATTTTGAAATGTTAGCTGCTTAAGTGCATCGCCGAATGAAAGCCATTTGTATCCGGAATGCTCCATTCTGTCGAATTTTATTTTTCCGAATTTTATTTCAGCGGCAAAAAGGGAATACTCCTGCCCCTCAAAATCTTTTCTGTCGGAAAGCCTTTTTTTATATCTGTACTTTCCGTGAAAATTGAATCTTTTTATCCTCCTTACTTTTTCCCCTGTTTCCTCAAGAGTTTCTCTTTTCGCAGCGGCTTTTTTTGTTTCTTCGGGATTTATTCCCCCTTTCGGAAATTCCCATCCTCTCCAGTGATATTTTCTTTTAAGAACAAGATATTTTATCTCTTCTTTTGTTTTTGCATATGCGACGACAAAGACTGCTTTTCGGAATTTTGGGTTCATATAAATCGTGTTTTTCGGATACCTCTGCTTTTATGACTGAGAGGATAAAAAATTACCCTCCTTATTTGGTTGTTTCTTTCTAAAGTAATTCTGAATTAAATAACCTATAAAAGCAAATAATAATCCGCTCAGTAGTAAGGTAATAATAACTATCCCGGCTAAATCTTCTTCAGGATGAATTTTAGACAATATAAAAATTAAAAGAGACCCAACTATTACTCCTAATACAAAACCACTAGCTATTCCAAATTTACTTTTTACCATATTAGTTTTTATCCATTAGGATACTCCATCCTTTAGGGTGTGAGAGGATATCATTTTATTTTGAATTCCATCTCACTTTGTCTTCATTCTTCCCCTAAATTGGCCACGCTTGGATGATTTCATTTTGGTTTAAGCCTTCCCCATTTTTCCAGGGCTTCTTTTAATTCTTTGTTGGTTCTTGCATATTCTTCAAGAGGGGTTTTTTTCTTGACTGCCTGAATAGCCTGCATTACTGCCTGCGCCCCGGAGCGCGTGCCGCGCGGATGCCCGTGAATTCCTCCCGAAACTAGAAGAACAACGTCTTTTCCATAAATTCCAATTTCGTCAGGAATCAATCCTGGATGAAGCCCTCCCGAACTCACTGGGAATGCCGGTTTTATTTTCCCCCAATCCTGCTCGAGAAGAAGCCCTCTTTTCTCTTTGATATGTTTTTCCCTTAAGACGTCTGCAACCGCATTTACTTCTTCTTTGCTTCCCACGAGTTTTCCCACGGCTGTTCCGGAGTGTATTTCTTCTACTCCTATGAGCTTCATTATTTTTGCAAGGAATTGCATTGTGATTCCGTGCCTTGGATTTCTGTCAAAAGATGCATGCATTGCCCTGTGCGCGTGGATTGCCATGTCATAATCTCCGAGGGTTTCACGAAGAGTTTGCACCGCGCTTGTTCCGGAGGTTACAACATCAATCATTGCATATTTCCACCCGTAATCATGAAGAAACTTCGCTCTTTTTTGCATTTCTCTTGTTTCAGAAGTTATATTCAGAAGGGCATCTTTTACTTTTCCCGTTTCTCTTTCAGCCTTGTCCCTGAGCTTTGTCATTAACTTGACTCTTTTATAAAAATTGTTAAAGCTTTGGCTTGTGAGATTTTCATCATCCTTGACCAAATCAAATCCTCCGAGCCATGTCTCGTATCCTATCCTTGCGTGTTCCTCTGAACTAAAACCGACTTTTGGCTTTGGCACTGCGCCAGTAAGGGGCCTGTCATAAATTTTAAAATATTTTCTTAGCCCTTTAATTCCCAGATTGGGGCCCTTAAAATGTTTTATGTAATCTCCCGGCAGGGAAGCGTCAACAAGCCTCAAATTATTCAGAGCTTTCATGCCGAAAATGTTTCCTGCAATTCCGCTCAGCAATTGCGGAACGCTTCCTTTTTCCCACAATTCCAAGGGGTATGCAATATAAACATAATTTCCGTCGGTTTTATATGCGGTAGCCATAAGGCTTTTCATTCTTTTTGGGATTTTGAAAAGAGTTGTCCACGTGCCTGTAGAGCTCTCCGATGCAATTCTTCCAATAGCATCTTCTTTGCTTGTGTTTTTCGCAGGCTCAAAATAGTACAAAACTTTCAAATCTGTTTTTTTTGGCTTGTATTTTCTGTCTATGAAACTATGGTACCACTCAACTTTTTTTGTCATTTTTTCTTTAAATTATCCCGCTCATTTTCCCCGAGCAATTTATTGCAAATGAATTTTTATTTTTCATCTTACCTCATTTTTTTCAAAACAAAACCTCTTTCTGTGTCTTCAACAGCATATCCAAGATTATTAATCTTTTCTCTTAATTCATCTGATTTTTCCCATTCCTTTTTTTCTCTTAGTTTTTCCCTCTCCTCTGCAATCTTTTTCACTTCAAAAGGAACCTTTTCTTTTTCCCTTTTGAAAAGATTTAATCCGAGGACGGAATCAATTTTTTTTATTGTTCTTAATTTTCCGGTTGCTTTTTCATCCCTTGCCAAGTTCCATAAAATCTGCAGTGCTTCCGGCATGTTTAAGTCATTATTGATTGCTTCTTCAAATTCGGAAAGATATTTTTTGTCCGTTCTTTTGTCGTCTTTTAGATTTGAGATTATGTTTCTTAATCTGGCGAGGGAATTTTTTGCCGACTCAAGATTATTCATTGAAAATTCCAGCGGCTTTCTGTAGTGCGTTGTTAGGCATAGGTATCTGTAGTCAAGAGCGCTGAATCCTCTTTCATTAAGTTCTTTTAATGTGAATATGTTGCCGATGGATTTTGCCATTTTTCCCTTTTCCGTTGTGAGAAATCCCCCGTGAAGCCAGTAATTGACGAATTTCTTTCCTGTGAATGACTCGCTTTGTGCTATTTCATTGGTATGGTGCGGAAATATCAAGTCATTTCCTCCAGTGTGAATGTCAAAACTTTTTCCAAGAGTTTTCATGGACATTGCGCTGCATTCTATGTGCCATCCCGGCCTTCCCTTTCCCAGACTAGTGTTCCAGTAATTATCTCCGTCATCCTCCTCATGAAATTTCCATAAAGCGAAGTCTCCGGGATTTTTTTTCTCATACTCGTCGCTTCTGATTCTCTCTTTTCTTTTTTTTATGTTTTTGAGGTTTGCCAGATTTCCATAGTTTTTGAATTTTGATATTGAAAAATAAATCCCGTCATTGGTTTTATATGCGTAGCCTTTTTTTAACAGCCTCTCAATAATAACAGCCATTTCCTTTATGTTTTCTGCCGCCCTGATAAGAACTGGAGTTATTATGTTCATGTCTTTTAAGTCTTCAAGAAAGGCTTTCTCGTATTTTTTTGTGAACTCCTTAAGGGTTTTACCCTCTTTTATGCTTTTTTTTATGGTTTTGTCGTCCACATCCGTGATGTTCATTACATGCTTTACATTGTATTTGTTGAAGATTAGCATTCTTTTGAGAAGGTCTGAAAAAACATATGTTCTTAAGTTTCCTATATGGGCATAATCATAAACGGTGGGTCCGCAGGAATAAATTCCGGCAAAGCCTTTTTTTATCGGCTTGAAAACCTCTTTTTTACCTGTTAAAGTATTGTAGAACTTTATCATAAATTATACAGGAGAAAATAATTTTTAAATTATTGTGATGCAATCTTTAAATCAACATTCACGGTTGTCCCGTACTGAATCCTGTCTTTCTCGACATTCACGCCGTATCTTACCAGGCATGGCGGCGCGTTTTCAGGAATTTGGAACCTTACAAATTCTGGGTCCAGCATTATGCTTCCCGGAGGTATGTCAACGCTGCCGGTTCTTCCCACTTTAATCCAGCTCTCTGCCTCATTTGCATTGACGCCGCAGTTGTTCTTCAAGTCAGGATCGTTTGCAAACACCTTGTATGTGAATGTTCCCTCTGTTGTTTCCACATTCCTTATTGAAAATGCAAATCCAAGATAGTTCTCATTTCCTTTTTTTATTGTTATAAGCCTTGTAGGGGGATAAATAACTATTTTTCTTGAGTCGTCTTCCGAGAACAGCTTGTTTATTTCGTTTTTTACAGACTGGTCTATGGAATTTATGTTTTCTATTGAGCCGGTGAAAATCGTTCGCACAAATACAAGCCCTAGAACCAGCAGTGTCATGGCAAGCACTATTGTAACTATGGTTCCTACAGACATCTCCATCGCCGCTTTTTTTTCGCGAAGCATTTTATCCTGTTAAATTTAGTTTTGATATTTCCTGCTGAGCTATTGGAAGAGCGTAGCTTATTAAAACAGCCAAAATAATGATGCTAAGGACAAAAACAATTATATTTATTATTATTCCTGCCTTGCCAAGCCTTGTCGGTTTTTTTCTTTGCTGGATGATGCACAATACCAGTCCGACTATCGGCGTTGCGAACCATATCAAAAGAATGCCAAAACTTCCTATAAGAGGTATTAGAACCAAAATTACAATTCCCACTATTCCAAGAGTAAAACCTGAAATTCCGAGCGTTTCGCCGGCTGTACCTCTTTTTTGCTCGGTTTTTTTCGCCATTCATACATTCAGACAAAACTTGTTTATAAAAGTTTTGAATTCAGCAAGTTTTTTAACGATGAATGTTATGAATTTGGAATGGACATTTTCCAGCAGATTGTTTTGGGGGTTATCCAGGGGTTTACAGAATGGATTCCCATAAGCTCGGAAGGATCTTTGCTTTTGGTAAAAACTAATTTTTTTGGGGGGGAAAATATCAACTTGTTTTTGAAACAGGCTCTTCTCCTCCATCTTGGAACTTTTTTTGCAGCTCTTATTTATTTCAGAAAGGAAGTCTCCGGATTGCTTAAGGGGCTTTTCAATTATGCTTCTGCAGATCCAGAAACCAAAAAAGTTCTTAAGTTTTTGATTATATCGACTTTTATTTCAGGCGTTTTGGGGCTTGCAATCCTGAATTTTCTTGAATTGGCAAACATTGAAAAGATTCCGTTGTCAAGCGCCGCGGTAAACCTTTCTGTGGGATTTCTCCTTATCATCACGGGAGCCATGCAGTTGAAAGCGAGTTCTGCCGGCTACAAGAAAGAATATCACCTTAACAGCAAAGACGCCATAATTCTCGGCATTGTGCAGGGTTTTTCTGCTTTGCCAGGATTGTCAAGAAGCGGATTGACAATTTCCACTTTTTTATTCAGGAATTTTAACGAGACAACTGCATTAAGACTGAGTTTTATCATGAGCCTCCCGATTGTTCTTGCGGGAAATATCCTGTTGAATTTCAGGAGTTTTGTTTTTGTAAAAGAATTGATTTTGGGAGTTTTAGTTGCGTTTATTGTCGGTTTATTGTCAATTCACCTGTTTATGCGTATTTCAGAAAAAGTCAGATTCGGATTTTTCGCCATTTCTTTCGGAACACTCGTGATTCTCGCCGGAATTCTTGGAATATTTTTTTAAATGGGAATGCCCGGGATCGAACCGGGGACACCATGATCTTCAGTCATGTGCTCTCCCGCTGAGCTACATTCCCATTCTGTGTTTAAAGGAATTGTAGCAAACTAATCGGTTTAAACGGACTAAAACCGGAAAGTGCGCGAGAAAACCTCGTGTTCTCGCTGAGCTACATTCCCTTTTTTACTTAAAGAATGTAGGTGTTTCCTCCGTGTCGAAAAGGAGGAGTGATAATGGAAACTTGTTTCCTCATCAGGCGTGACCCTCTCTTAAAGGAGGGGTTGATAAGGGTGAACCTTGGTTCCCTTTATTGAGCTACATTCCCTTGGAAAAATTAAGAATTAAGGATTTTTTAAATATGTTGCTGTAAGCCAGGGTAGGCCACCTTCTGTCATTCTTCGCCGGAACTTTCCAACACGGCGAACAGAATGCGCTAACATTCCACTAAGCCTCCTTATGGAGTTGCACCGGTTGAGGCAGTCGTTTCATCAAATCTTTCGCGTCTTAACTCCTCGCACGATTCATTGTTCGAAAGCTGTGGCGTTTCTGTTTTGGAGCTTTCCCTCGCGGGAATCTCTCTTTCGAAAGACAACCTTAATGTGGTGGGCGGACCTTCCTCAGAACTAAATTTCGATATCTGTCGAAATTTGCTTATCTAAAAGCAAGTTCCGGAGTTAGCTCCCTGACTTACAATAATCACAGAAATTGGGGATTTTTAAGGTTTACTCTCCCTCAAAAACAACAAACAAATAATGATGTTCGTCTTGGGAATAGGGATTTACCGAGATTATTTTCGCATTTTCCCCCATAAAAAAATTGTCAAACATAATGCTCAGCTTTTGTATGTTTCCCTCGCATTCAAATATTTTTAAATTTATCATAATAATTTTTCAATAAACCGTTTTATGCTCAAATGCCCTGGCTTTTGTCTTTCAAATATTCAAGCATTGTCTCCGCATCAGAAACCTCGAAAGGGTCTGTCGGGCAGTCGTCGCTGAAACCTGGCTCTATGAATATCTTTTCAATAACCCCGTTGTTTACAACCATTGAATATCTCCAGCTCCTGTCGCCGAATCCAAGGTTTTCTTTTTTAACAAGCATTCCCATTTTTCTTGTAAACTCGCCGTTTCCGTCAGGAAGGAGCTTCACTTTTTTAGCATTTTGATGCTTTCCCCACTGGAACATCACAAAGGCATCATTCACGGAAATGCAGTAAACCTCGTCAATTCTCTGTGATTTTATTTCATCGTAGAACTTTTCATATCCTGGAAGGTGGGTTGAAGAGCATGTTGGCGTAAAAGCTCCGGGCAGCGCAAAAACAACAACTCTTTTTTCCCTGAAGATTTTTTCCGAGGGAACGTCCTGCCATCTGAAGGGATTTTCTCCTCCAATGTTTTCGTCTCTCACACGTGTTTTGAACACGACGCTTGGAACATGCTTACCTTCTATCATAAAAATCTAGGCAAATAAAATTTTATATATTTTTCGGTGATGAAATTTTTGTTTAACAAGTAATCTCTGTTTAAAATGGCTCGCCTTGCTCCATGCCCCACTAGGAATTAATATTTTAAATTGTCTTGTGTAAACACTCGGTTCACTATTAACAAAACAACTTAATTAAAAAACAACTTTTATATTAACATTTAAAGGAAGGTTAAACTAATGAACCCTGTTTCTATTATAAATTATATGAAAACAATGAGTGTTAGCGAATTCAATTATATGCTTTTTTTGATAAGGTGGTAAAACCGAGATTTTCTGAGCAAGTCCAATGAGGATTTAATTTCCAAATCTTCTTTTTCTCCTGTTAAACTCAGATACCACTTTTTTTATATCTCCTGTAGAAAGCTCCGGAAAATTCTTTTTAAGAAAGAATAGTTCGGCATAGCTTGACTGGAAAGGCATGTATCCTGAAAGTCTTTTTTCTCCGCTCGTCCTTATTATCAAATCCGGGTCGGGAATTTCTTTTGTGTCCAGAAAATTCCTGAAATCTTTCCCATTGATATTTTTTTTCTTTGATTTGATTGCCCTGTTCACCGCCCTTAAAATCTCGTCGTTTCCTCCGTAGTCGATTCCAACCACAAAAACTATTTTTTTGTTGTCTTTCGTCGCATTTTCAAGATTTTTTATTTTTTTCGTAAGATAACCTGGCAGCCTGTCTTTTCTCCCTATGTGCATGAATCTTAAGCCGTCTTCATCGGCTTTTTTTTTCATGGAATCCAACCCTTCTGATATGGTTTCAAAGACTATCTTTTTTTCTTCTCCACTTCGGTTCCAGTTCTCCGTTGAAAAAGCCCATATTGAAAGAGTATTTATTCTCAATCCTTCGCATTCCTTGTAAATTTTTCTCAGTCTTTCAAAATCTCCGGCATGCCTGTACCCCTTTCTTAATGTCCATCCTTTCGCCTTAGCCCACCTCCTGTTCCCGTCGGGAATTATCGCGAGATGTTTTATCCCGCTGTATTGAGAGCCCATATACCTTTTGCTTGAAATAAGTTTATAAGAATTATGCAATTGAATTTCATACACTTTTGGAGTTTATAATGAGCTTTACTTTGATATTTTTATTTTAACTTTTTGAGCTTTTCAATGATTACCCCGCTTTCCCCTGTGAACTTTCCATCAATTTCAATCACTGGCACGGTTAAAACTCCCGACTTGCTTGCGATTTCCTTTCTTTTTTTATCTTTCCTGCTTCTTGCAACATTCACTTTTTTGTATTTTAATCCAAGTTCGTCAAGCTTGTTTTTTACCTTGACACAATAAGGGCAGGCATCAAACTGGTAAAGGGTTATTTTGTGCTCCATAAACTTATAAAAAGATTTGCTTATTTAATCGTTGGGAAAATGAAAAAGAGAAAATTGCTTTTTGTGTGCGCCGCCAATCTTAGAAGGAGCCCCACCGCGGAAAGCCTTTTCGAAAATAGCGGAAAATACATTGCAAAATCCTTGGGAATATCCGAGTTTTCTCCCGTTGGGATTACGGGAAGCGCCGTGAAATGGGCCGACGCCATTTTTTGCATGGAAAACAGCTAGAAGGATTTTATAAAAAAACATTTTTCAAAAGAGTCAAAGGGAAAAAGGATTTATGTGCTGAACATTCTGGATGTTTACATGAGAAACGACCCGCGGCTCATCGCGGTTTTAGAGGAAAAACTGGAAAAGTGGATTATATAAACAGAAAAATTAAAAATGACATTTGATGCTTTTAGTTAGCTTTTTATAGTAAAAATGCCTTTATTTAAAAAGGAGAAGGAGGTGTAAAATGATGAAAGCTATTGACTGGATTGCTATGGTTCTTGTTATAGTCGGCGGACTTAACTGGGGACTGGTCGGATTATTGAACTATGATTTGGTTGCTTCGCTGCTCGGGGCGGGTTCAATAATGGCGAAAGTGGCGTATGATCTTGTTGGCTTGGGAGCATTGTGGATGATTTACCACGCATATAAGGAAATGTAATTTTCCTTGTTTTCTTTTTATTTTTTATTTTTTATAATAATTCTTAAAAACCCAGAAGAATAAGGTATGTAAATGCAAGAAAATTCTAACTTGGATATTGCGGAGAGGACTTACGCTAATCTTGAGGTTTACAGAGCTCTTTTGGGAAGTCTTATACTTTTTATTAATAAAGGGGCTATTGGAAACTTTAACAGATTTGAAAGAATGTTCATTGGGGTGTTTAAGATAAGGAGTTCAATGCCTGACTTGGAAAGGGTGGATGTATTGAGAGAGCTGGTCCTTAAAGGATACCCTTGGGAAATTGCGAGCGGGGAATATTTGAACAAGTTGGAGGAAACTTTGATTGCTGCAAATTTTCATTTAAGGGAAGTTTTATATGATGACTGCAGAGATTCACAGGGGTATAACGGGGAAGATTATGAAGAAGGAGATGCGATGTTAATGGCACGCCAGGCTTGTGCTGCAGGAATAGAACAAACATTATGGATAATGGGCAATAACCGTCAATCTGTCAGAAAAAAGGATATAAGCAGTTTATGCGAACCAAGAACGGATTTTTTGGATGTAACTTCCCATATGTTAAGCCAAATAGATTTTTCTTTCCTTTCTCCCGATTAATCACCTTCTTTCTCGCTTAAATTACATATAAAAATTTTAAACAAAAAAATAAAAAATTATTCAAGATTTTAGCCAGCTAAAATCTTCTTTGTCTGTTGAATCCGCCGCCTCTGCTATCTCTGCTATCCCTGTCTCTTCCTCCAAATTCTCTTCTTGGTCTTGGCGCGTCGGGGTCAAAGGGCTTTGCTTCGTTCACAACAAGCTTTCTTCCTTCAACTTCCTTCTCGTTCATTTCTTCTATTGCCTTTTTCGCGTTTTCCTCGTTCTTGAAGGTTACAAAACCGAATCCCTTGCTTCTGCCGGAAAACTTGTTCTGTATCACATTAGCTTCCTCGATTTCTCCGTAACTGTCGAAAAGCTTTTTCAATCCCTCGTCGTCAACGCTGAAGGGCAAATTGCCTACATATACTTTCATTTTTTCCTCCTTACATCTATTCGTGTTCGTTCCAGAATTAGTTTTCGCTAACTCCAAACATAATTTAAGAAAAAGGATTGTTTAAAAATCTTTTGATTTTTATCCGTGATGCCCTTTAGGGGCAGGGATGAGTTCATAAATAAGGTATCTTCTTCCACCAAGACAATAATCATCTTTCAGCTGAAATATTTTTCCATTAGTCATCTCAACCTGTTCTGTTCCTGATGCGAAATCATTTTCTAATCCTCTTAATTTTCCTTCAAGTTTTTTCTTGTCTGCATCATATCCTAAATTTTCTCCAGCTCTAACACCTTCATAAGATAAGAAAGATACCTCTCCGTTATTACCTTTCTCATCAGGTGTAGTCCTTACCACAACTAGGTTATCCATCTTGTCTCTTGTCATAATCTTCTTCTAACTTTTTCCTTTTTAAGAATTGTTGTGGTGTTTTAGGCATTTATTCCGTTAATCAAGCAACGACTCAATTAATCTTATCGTTAAAAAGATGCATCCTGCATTTGAAAGCGAGATTAATGTGTATCTTGGAATTGTGTTTTCACTTATTATATTTTCTATTTTGCTGTTTTTTTCTTTTCTTAAACTTATTAGTTTGGTTGCTATTCTGTTGCAATAAACATAAATTCCATAGAGGGGTATAAAATCTTTTGCTTTCAACCTCCCAATATTTTTCATCCATTTTATATCACGATTTGCTGATAATAAATTATAAATATTTTGGTGATTTTTGTTTGCCAAGTAATCTCTGTTTAAAATTGGTTCGCTTTCTGCTCGCACTCATTATTAGTTAAAAATTGCCTCGTGCAAATGCTCCACTCCTTAATTCGCACGAGTTATTGATAGTTAAAATACTCTCTATCACGAAATCGCTCAGCTCACAACGATAAAACAGATAACTAAAAATAACCTTTTTTTGCATAACAATTTATATTAATAAGCGATTACGCAAGAAATCAAGGTAAATCCTTGAGGATTCAGCAACGGCGCTTCGCGAACACTGAACACACCAAGATTTTACTAATAAGCGAACGCAGTGAGCCTTTTTTAATAAGTTGATAAAAATTATGGATTTCTAAATAAAGCTAGAAAAACAACTAATAAGTAGCAGATATTCCCGTGAAACACGATAAGGCTTTTAGTAGTTGTCTGCTGAAATTCTCGCCGAAGCTTGAATCTTACACAGCAA
>CAZLQA010000006.1:12939-26477 GCA_964561665.1 Candidatus Woesearchaeota archaeon | reverse complement strand
GGCGGGCGGAGGCGGATTGCACATAACAGGCTTTTAACGAACTTCCGCAAATTTAGGGGTATCTTGTGGTAAAAACCAAAAATTTTATCAATGCCTCCGGAAATTTTGTATCTATTCCTTAATTAAAACTCAGATTTTTAAGAGTATTCTTGTTTTATGTTAAATGTCCTATATTCCTGTTGATGTTAATGTCTCTGTAAGAAAAGAGTGTAAGCGAAGAAGATTAAGCCCTAGAACAGCAAAAACATATTTGTATTGCATTCATCAGTTTCTTAATTGGAGCAAAAAAGACCTGGGCAAAATGAGCAAAAAGGATGTAAGAGCATTCCTTAATTATTTGTCTGACAAAAATCTTGCAGGAAATACTTTGAATACTTATCATATGGCTATCCGTTTTATGTTTGAAAATGTCCTTAAAAAGAAAATGTGGATAGATATAAAATACTCAAAAGTTCCTGAAAAAATCCAAAGATTTTTGACAAAAGAGGAAATAAGAAGATTGCTCAATGCAATTTCTAACTGGAAACATCGATTATTGACAGAATTTCTTTATGGAAGTGGATTAAGAGTTTCCGAATTGATAAATTTTAAAGTTAAAAATTTAAATTTAGAAAAGAACTTTGGATTCGTAAGAAATGGAAAGGGTGGAAAAGACAGAATTATTGTCTTGCCAATGATTGTAAAAGAAAAGATAAAAAACTTGATTAAAATTGAAAGTCTAAAAGAGGATGATTTTGTTTTTGTCAGTAATCGCGGAAAAAAATACCATGTTAGGAGCTTACAAAAAATAATCAGAAATGCCTCAAAAAAAGCAGAACTAAAAAACTGGAAAGAAATTCACCCCCACACATTAAGGCATAGCTTTGCAACACATTTGATTGAATCTGGAAATGCTATTAATGAAGTCCAATTTGCATTAGGACACAAATCCCCTGAGACTTCTATGATTTATGTTCATTCAAATCTAGGAAATTTAATAAATATCAAAAGCCCCTTAGATGATAAAAATGATTTGCACAAATTCTGACGGAGGCTCGCGCGGGAATCCAGGATTAGCAGGAATAGGCATTCTGGTAAGAAAAAATGAAAGCATCATAGAAACGTACAGCGAAAAAATAGGCAAAGCCACGAACAATGAAGCCGAGTATATGGCTCTTATCAGGGCTTTGCAATTGGCTGCAACATACACAAAAGACGAATTAGTATGCTATCTTGATTCGGAATTGATTGTCAAACAACTCCTTGGGAAATATCAGGTAAAAAACAAGAGACTTTTAAAGTTCTTTCTTGAGATTCAGAAATTGCAGAACAATTTCAACAAAATAAGTTATATTCATGTAAGCAGAGAAGACCCTTTTCAGCAGATAGCAGACGCGCTATTGAACATAGAGCTTGATAATAAGGGCAAATAATTACGCTCGCTTAAAATTGCTTTTATTTATTAAACAGAAATGGCTCACTCATTTCATTCGTTCGCTTAGAGATAATAGTGATAATGCAAAACCAGTTATTTTTTAGTTAATTCTTTCATCAATCTTAAACAGAAACTGATTGTTGAGTAGTTTATAAAAAATCAACAAGATATTTAAATTATATTTCATTTTTTAGGCAATGGAAAAAAAGGAAAAATTCTTCTGGGCGGATGATATTGCAGAGAGAATAGTAAAAGAAAGAAAAGGGAAAAAAGTTTATGTTTGCGCTTCTGGAATAACCCCTTCAGGAACAGTCCATATCGGGAACTTTAGGGAGGTAATCACAACAGAGCTGGTTGTAAAGGCATTGAAAGACAAAAAAAGGAAAGTGAAATTTATTTACTCATGGGATGACTTCGACAGATTCAGAAAAATCCCTGAAAATATTCCTGAAAACAAAAAGAAAGAATACGAGGATTACATTGGAATGCCTGTAAGCGACATCCCAAGCCCCTTTCCGTCAAAAAACAGGAAGAGCTACGCGGAGCATTTTGAGGGTTTGTTCCAGGAAGAGCTGAAAAAAGTTGGTGTAAAACCTAAGTTTATAAGACAAAGCCAAATGTACAAAAAAAAGAAATATGCTCCGTTGATAAAACTGGCAATTGAAAAAAAAGATGTGATAAGAAAAATCCTTGACAAATACAGAAAAGAGCCTTTAGAAAAAGACTGGTTTCCTATAACAGTTTATTGCGAAAAATGTAAAAGGGACTTCACTAAAATTCTCAACGTCAAAGGATATGAAATTGAGTACTCCTGCAAATGTGGATTCAAAGGAAGATTTGATTTAAGGAAAAAGGGAATTGTAAAATTATCATGGAGGGTGGACTGGCCCATGAGATGGTCTTATGAAAAAGTTGACTTTGAGCCGGGAGGAATCGACCACAGCGTGCCGGGAGGAAGCTACACCACGGCAAAGGAGATCTCAAAGAAAGTTTTTGGATACAATCCCCCTTTCTACACTTTTTATGACTGGATAAACGTCAAAGGAATTAAGCTCGCGGATTTCCACAGCTCAAAGGGAAATGTATTCACATTGGAAGAGGTGGGAGAGGTTTACGAGCCGGAGGTTTTAAGATATTTATTTGTAGGCACAAGGCCAAACAAGGGATTTCAGATAAGCTTTGACAACGAAGTCATAAAAATTTACGAGGATTTTGACGAACTGGAAAGAAAATATTTTCATAAAGAGGCGAATCCCCAGGAAAAAAGAATCTACGAGCTTTCCGTTTTGAAGTTGAGGAAAACAAAACCCCAAAGGGCGGGTTTCAGGCATCTCATCACTCTTGTTCAGGCCGGAAAAATCGGGAGTTTAAAAAAAGAAGAAAAAGAAAGGGCAAAAAGAGTAAAAAACTGGCTGGAAAAATATGCGGAGGAGGACTTCAAATTTGGGGTTCAGGAAAAAATTAATGAAGATGTAAGTTTGAGCGACGGGCAGAAGAAGTCTCTTAATATGCTTAAAGAAATCCTTAAGAAAAGCAAAGGTATGACAGAGGAAAAATTGTTCAACGAGTTTTACGGCATCTGCGAAACAACGGGAATAAAGAACACCGAATTTTTCACTGGGGCGTACAATGTTTTAATTAACAGAAACAAGGGACCCAGACTCGCTTCCCTGATTTTGGCAATAGGAAAAGACAAGGTTATTAAATTGCTGGAGCAGATAAAATAATATGTCCCTGATAGTAAAATCCAACATAAAGAAAGTTGTCCGCGAAATGGACAAGGACAATTCAGTAAGCAGTGTTGCGGAAGAAGTTGGTATGGCTCTTGAAAGAAAAACAGAGGACATTATCAGGGAAGGAATAAAAAGAGCAAAAGCCAACGGAAGAAGAACCCTGCAAGCACGCGACTTATAGTCACATTCATTAATTCATCCGGCGTGGCTGAATCAGGGCGAGGGATTTATAATGGACAAATTATAAAAATAAATAACTATTATAAGCGCCGAGCAGAGAGACTTGTGATTATATCAATTCTAAAAGAATAAGTATGATTTGTTCAAAAAGTTTTAAATTTTATTGACTTGTTAAACAAAAGGCTCACTCATTTCATTCGTTCGCTTATTGGTAATTATAATAATGCAAAACAAGTTGATTTTTAGTTAATTTTTTATTAATTGTGAGTTAAGCGAACCAATTTTAAACAACGACTGCTTGTTAAACAAAGCCGAATAAGCAATAAGATTTATAAAGAAAATGCTTTAAACATATTCATGAAAACAGAAAAACCATCAAAAAATAGGAAAAGGGAAAATTTATTACTTATACTTTTGGCTACATTCTTGACTTCTACACCAGTTACAGTGTATAAAATTTTTTCATCTTTTGAGCCAGTAAGGCAGATTTATGATGTTAGCAGGGACCCTATTGCAACAGAAGCGATGCCTTATTCTCCAGACCAAATTGGAAGAACTGGCTTTAGATTTGCAGATGACACAGGAGTTTATTCCAATTACCAAATTGGCAGGGAAGAAGTAGAAGAATATTTTAGAGAAAATCCCCAGTAAAAACAAAGGAACTAATCTTTTTTTCTATCTTCAGCTTTTTTATCAAACTGTTAAAATATAAAAACTCTTGTTCTTTTTCCAAATCATGCCTAACAAAAAAAAGAGCGAACAAGGCAGGAAAAGCCGCGCTGCGGGGGCAAGGTTTGAGTTAAAAGTAAGGGGATTTATGGAAGATGAAGGATGGATTGTTGACAAATGGACAAATAATGTTGACCTTAACGAAAAAAAACTTGTAAAAGCAAAAAGAAAATTTAACCCATATATGAAGATTCTTGGCATTGGAACAGGATTTCCAGATTTCATAGCATTTAAAACAAAGGGGAAGAACTACGAAGTTATAGGATTGGAAGTTAAGGGAAACGGATGGCTTGACAGAACTGAAAAAGAAAAATGCAATTTTTTGCTAGATAAAAAAATTTTCTCCAATATTCTGATAGCAAAAAAGGGCAAAAAAAGAGGTAAAATTGAATTCTTAGATTTTAAAAAAAAAGTATGGCAAAACTTAAAATTGCCGATATGTTTTAGCTTGCATGCCTTTACCCTTTAAGAAAGCAGCATTAATTATTTCTGTCCTCTTGCTGTTTAACTTAAATCACATTTCCGCGTCGTGCAGCGAAGGGCAAATTGACATTAATTCCGCCTCGCTGGAAGAATTGGACGGGTTGTACGGGATAGGCCCCGCAAAGGGACAGGCAATAATCGACTACAGAGCAGAAAATCCATTTGATTCCCTTGATGATTTGATAAATGTAAACGGAATCGGCGAGGTTACTTTAAGCAATATAAAATCCCAGGGATTGGCATGCGTAGAAGATGAAAATTTGCAGGAAACAAATTCTACCAATGAAAAAGAAGATAAAAATATAAGCGAAAAACCCGATGACAAAAATGTTGCCGGCAATGAATCTGTACAGAGTTCCCGAGAGGTTTCAGGTGATACTCCAAAGGCTGTTGAAAGCAACACTAAACCAATAGTCGGAGAAATCATAAAATTAACCCCAAAAAATATAAAAAGCGAGGATAATACTGAAAATTCAGATAAGAATGCTTATGCAGTTTATGGATTGGTGATTTTTTGCATTGTGCTGGCATTTTTATTTTTAATAAGGAGGCACAAATTCAAAAATGAGTTCGGATGAAGAGACAAGCGGAATAAATGCAATGGTTATAATAGAAGTCATAGGGAAACCCCCCGAACATTTGAATGAAACTCTTGAGATGATAATAAAGAGCATTGACAATGAAAAAGGCGTAAGGGTAAAGAGCAAAAAAATAAACAACCCGGAGGTTATGAAAAATCGAAAAGATTTTTACATGAATTTCGCGGAGATAGAGGTTGAAGTTGAGAAAATCCTTCATCTTGTTATCCTGATGTTCAAATACATGCCCGCGCATATTGAAATTATGAATCCCGAGATGATTGTTCTTACAAATAACGGATGGAATGACATTCTTAACGAGCTGACAAGAAGATTGCATGGTTACGACGAAATAGCCAGAATCGCAGGAGTTGAAAAAGAAATTCTTGAAAAAAAGCTGAGGGAAATTCTGGGAAGCCAGAATTTAAGTGTAAGCATGAAACCGGAAAAGACAAAGAAGAAAAAAGAAGGGAAGAAACAAAAGAGATAATCATATTTACTTTTAAATAGTAACACTATAGCAAGATTTATAAACCTCGTTCTTTTAGATATTTTATGGGAAATAGAGAACATAATTTAGGCAAGAAATTAATTGATTATTTCACTGGAAAGTACGCAAGAGAAGAAGCAAGAAAAACTGCTGATATGTTACAGAGAGTTGATATCTCCTTACATGAAAGATTTAGTGATGAAATTAGTGGAAGATTAAAATTAAACATTTTTACAAATTGGACTTGCAATATGGCAAGTGCACCTTCATTAGCGATCTTATACGAAGGAGTTGTTTCAGGAAATACGAGAAATGGTGTAGTTGGTGCGGCAGCACTTGGAACTTCGGAGATGCTTAGATATCTTGGTAGAGAATATTTGAAAAGCACGAAAAATGGCGTTGATTTACTTGTAAAACTAGGACATATAAGAGAAGATTCTTGTAGGGAGCTTAGCGATTTATACCAAGATGTTAGAAGGGTTAGGGAACTATCCCAAAGTTTCTTAGCGATTTATACCAAGATGTTAGAAGGGTTAGGGAACTATCCCAAAGTTTAATAGAAATATAAAATAAAATAATAATTTAAACTAAAAATTAAAATGAAAAAAGATACTAAAAAAGCAATTGCATTGTTATCGTTAGTAGGAACTTTGGGAGGATATTTTTTTGGAGCAAATGCCCTAAATTCCTTAACATTTCAGATGTCCCCAAGAATAGAAAAATCTCAAGTAGAAGAGATAATTGAAAGAGAAAAGACAAAACAGGGTTTTGATAAAAATATTGAAGTTCGTTTTAACAACGTGGGTATCAACAGAGCTAAAAAAGAAGACGGGCGTTATGTAATCATGATAAATGAAAGGGATTTAACAAGAGCTACTGTTACACATGAAGCATATCACATAGTTGATGGCCACGTTGAGAGTTATAATAGGCCTCTTTATTTTTTAATGTGGGAACCAAAAACTGCCGCTTATACTTTTGTAGATGAAATGAAGAGAAAACTTAACTAATTGTTTCTTATTACCTTCATCAAGTCGCTTACAGACTCGACATTTTTGTATTTCTTGAGGTAAAACCATATTCCTGCAAGGATTATCGCGAGAAAAATCGTCCAGCCTGCAATTTTTCCAAAAGAGCTTTTTTTCACCTCATTGCAGCTTTTGAGGCAGCATACGCCGTCGGATGCAAATTTTGTTTCTCCTGAGCATTCCTGGGTTTCCGCGCAGATGCTTCCGCTGAGCTGTGAGCATGTCAGTGAGCTGTTTGCAGGAATGTAATCCTTCACAAAATTAAGGTACACTGGAATATAGGCGCTAAGGTTTTCCGCGCTGGCGGTTATCTGCCCCTCAAGATTTTCCTCTTCCGAGCCGGAAGAGACATTAATCTCAATCTTCCTGCTTGAATTGCCCCCAAGGGAATCTATCCTGCTTATAGAAACAGACACAAAGGGCTTTAGAGATTCAGAGAGAACAATTGAGATATTTTCAATGTCGGCATCTCCCGAATTTTTGAGATAAATTATTCCATGAGCTTCGGAATTCGTTGCAAGGGAAACATTCAATGGAGCAGAATCAAATTTCATCTCCTTTTTCTTTTCCTTCTCTGTTGTTGAAAAAACATAAACAACCACATCATAACTCGTGCTGTCCGAGCTCAAATGAATTGCCTGAATCCCGGATTTATCCTCGCTGAAATCAAAATTCACTTTTTTTGATTCTCCTGCGGAAAGCGTTGCCGAAGAGGTTCCATCCGCAGATTCACCGGTTTGGGAACCTCCAAACAGCGACGCAAAAAATCCTCCGCTGGTTGAGCTTGCATTTTTGGTTTTTCCTATGCTCACTGAAATGTCGTGTTCCCGGAGATTTTTTAATTCAAGATTAAAACTTTCGTTTGTCGCAACAACGCCTGGTTCAACCGAAAAGTCGGCAGTGTCATTTGTGATAGTAAAATTTTTTGTCACGTCTTCCTTGACAATCTGGCTTCCCCTGAAATATTCCAAATTTTCCAATGCAAGCGAATAATCTCCAGAAGACTTATCTTCAAGCTGGGCATAAATGTAAAAATTGTTTCCTATTTTTGTGACATGAGGAATTATCGAGGTTCTCACATGCCCTTTATAGAAAATCACATTTTCGTCCGAAACTGACTTGAAAAAATCTCCCGTGACTTTGGCTGTGAGAGTTTCACCCTGGGCAAAATTGTCATTAAGGGTGATTTCAACGGACGAAATCAGGGGAAATAACATTAAAATAAAAAAAACTGCGGGTAATTTTTTCATCAATAAAATAAAGAAAGAGGGATTTAAAAGTTTAATTTCACTTTGTTTTGTTTAGAAAATCACTTTTTATTGATTTATTAGGCAAGATGGCTCACTCAGCGATTACGCATACGCTTCGCGAAACACTGAACACACCAAGATTTTACCAATAAGCGATTACGCAAGAAATCAAGGTAAATCCTTGCGGATTTAGCATCGGCGCTTCGCGAAACACTGAATAACTTTTCTTTCGTTCGCATGTTAGTAATAATGTTAGCATAAAACATGTTGGTTTTTAGCTAATTATTTTGTTAATTGTAAATTCTGAAATAGAAAAAGAATCAAATTTTAAACATTAATTACCTGTTAAATAAATCACTTCACTTGCTCATTTCCTTAAGCTTTTTCAAAACTTCGTCAATCTCTCCCTGCGAACGCACCCTCGGGATTCTCCCCCCGTAAGAAGGACCTCTTCCCTGAACCATTCTTCTTAACGAAGGAGGCATCGAAGGAGGGCTTCTCGGACCTGAAGTTACTGGTCCGCTTCCCGAAGGGCCTTTATCACCCCTGAATTTTGATTTTATCATAAACCAGTAAGGTCTCAGCCTGTCCCTGTAAACAATTCCGACGATAACAAGCGCAATAAGCGCAAGAAAAAACCAAATCCACCCGTAGCTTTTTGAGGGCGCTGTTGATGGAACGCAGCATGAATCGCTTGAAAAGTCACAGGATTTGAAATTGTTTTCTTCCCCTGCAAGGCAGCCCGTCCTGCAGAAACCCCCCAAGGATTCGCATTCAGATAATTTGGGGGTTTGAGGTTCTTGGCATGTTCCCGAAAGGCAGCAAACCTCTCCGCTTGCCAAATCGGAAGAATCAACCCCTATGGAACCCGCCCCGACGCAGTTTTGATTTGAATTGCATATTGCTCCCCCCTGCTCAACGCAAGTTCCTAATGAAGGCTCCTGAGTGCAGCATACAAAAGCCCCGGAGCACCCGTATCCCTGAAGAACATCCCCGCTACATCCTATCTGAGAAGTGCAAAAATATCCCGCCCCAGTACAGGAGGTTCCGGAAGAAGAAATTGCATTCGGTGAGATTGAGTAAAGAATAAATGCGCTGTCCCTTATGTTTCCGGAGTTCCAGCACCCATCCTCTTCCTGGGCTGTATTCAGAAGCCAGTTAACGGAATCTTTTTTTTGCGCAGGCTCCTCGTACTGCAATGAAAGCAATGCAAGCGCCGTGCCGAAATATTTGTCGTCTTTTGTAACCCACCATTGGCTGTTTATCTGATTTCCAAGAAGTTTATTTTTAAATTCAACATTTCCCGTCAGCTGATACAAAAAAGTTTCCGGAATCAAATCTTCGTTATCCTCAGCCAATGTCGTAAGGTAAGGAACGTATGACGAGGAATTTTCCTTAAGCGAATCCGCAGCCAGTGCGCCCCACAAGGTTGATTCATAATCGCATCCTCCAGAGCCCGATGAAAAGCACAGCGAATCAACCCTTTCTTTTGTCGTGCCGTCCGCCGAAGCGGAACTTGTCTTTTCAGAAACATAAATGGTGTCGGAATTGCTTCCCTTATACAAGAGAGTTGTGAGAAACTGCTTGTCGCACGAAATTGTAAATTCCTCGCCGAAACAATCGCTTGAGACTCCAACCCAGTATCCGTTGGAGGATTTTGTCAAGCAGCTTCCGCCTGTCACGGAATCAATTTTCTTGTCCGCGTTTATCGAAACTTCATTTGAATTTGAATAGTCAACAGTGCATGCGGTCGCCTCGGGACTTTCTATCTCCAAAAACCAGTCAACCCCTTCGGAAACTTTTGACCTGTCCAAAAGCCATTCCTTCGCGCTTGTCGCAGATGAACCGCCAAGAATCGCCTGTGAAGTGTAAATAACTTCGTTTTCATACTTTGAGTCGCTCTTCACCTCGGAGCTGCACTTTCCCGTTGCAAGGAAAGAAAAAACTTTTTCCTCGGAGCTCAGAGAAGCGCAGGTTTTGTCAGCTATCTTTCCGTTCAGGCAGGAGTATCCGTTGTCTATTTTACAGCCATTATCCCCTTCCGTGCATTCTTTCAGTGCCGCGGAGGAAAATGTTGCCTGCGATACAAGAAAAATTGAGAACAAAAACGCGAATAATACAAAGCTCCTTTTCATCAATAAAATAAAGAATACTTGTTTTTAAAATTTCTTATTTATCAATAATTACCTTTTCTTTCATAACCTTTATGTTCTTCCTCAACTTCTAAGATAATCTGAAGAACCCTAAACTGCCCACCAGAAACATTTGTATAAAAACCTCTTGAGCCTTTTGTAAGTTTAATCATAAAAAGATTTGTTATTCCATATTCTTTTTCAAAGTATTTGTATATCGGAAGTTTTTTAGATATGGGAATTCCTGTCCTCTTTTTCTTTAAGAAATCAATTGCCTTTAAAATCAAAGAGTAAAGTTTTTCATTTGTTTTATTACCATTTTGCAGTTCTGTTTCAATCAATGTTTTGATTTTAAATAATTCCGGAGATAACTGAACAACAAACTCTTTTTCCATCAGATACTAACAGCCATTTGTATAAGTTCGTTTAACTTCTTGTTACTGGGAAATATCCAGATAATTTTATTATTCTCAAATATTATTTTGTTTGACTTCTCCAGATAATTTAGGATTAATTTAAAAGTCTGGTACTGCATTTTCCTCGGCAAAGATCTCCATAACTGCGTTCTTGTGGGATAGACTTTCATTTCCTGAATTATTTTCTCCACCATTAATATTGAATCCAATTTGGGATAATGCAGTATATTTGTCATTATATAACTTTATACAACGAAGTTTTTAAAGTTTTTGGTGATAAAAACCCCTTTAGACATAAAGCATGAAGCAATTAGCAGAATACCTTAATCAAGTAACCATCTGATTTATTTTCTCATCCTTGGTTTTTTGTTATCCTCGTCCTTCTTAAAACTTTTCTTGACAACATAGTTCACGGGGTTTTTGTACCTGAGCTCCTCTTCCGTGGGAATGATTCCAATTCCCTTGTAGTAGTCCTTGCTGAAGTTTGGGGGCGGAACTATCTTATTCCTGTAACTCCATGAAATCTGCGATTTTACATAACCTTCCTTCAGGGGAACCTTGTTTTTCCCGTTCCATGAATAAATTCTTTTTTCAAGCTCGTCTTTTTCCATTCCGATGCTGCGAAAAAGGTTAAGGAGAATAAACAGCGCCCTTTTTCTTCCGTCATCTATTCCAACAAGGATTTTTTGTATGCTTGGCGGAAAATTCTTTTCGGAAAGGTTTTCAATTTTCACCGGCTTGAATTCAAAATTCTTTTCTTTTCTGACAGAAGATTCATCTTTTCCGGATTCCTTGAACCAGTCCAGCGCAGAGGTAAGCAATTCGGAAGCCTCATTTTTTTTAGAATCGGGAAGAAAATCCCTTATCTTAATTTTGAACGGGCTTGCATCCCTTGGCTGGAAGTTTTTTATTTCCTCACGGGAAAGAACCGCGCTTGCCAACGCCGTCTTTTCATGGAGAGAGTAAGGCATCCTGAACAAATGCCTTGATGAAACAAGGACTATGTCGGGAAGAACTTTTCCAGCGGATTCCTCGTCCTTAAGATAACTCCTGCTTGTCGTCAGGCTTGTGATTTCCTTCACAAGAAGCGGTTTTGTCTTCTCGGAGATGTACTCAAGGATTATTCTCGGCCATTCGGGAAACATGTCGGAAGTCTGAACTCCGTTAACTTCTTTGGGAAACGCCTTCCAGGGAATTATTATGTGAAATCCCTTGCTTCCAGAGAATTTTATCCCTATGTTTTTGACTCCATGAAAGCTCAAAATCTTAAGAATCTGCTCCGCGAGAATCTTGCTGTAATCCAGATACTTTGAGTCTATGTCTATAACCAAATCCCACCCTTCCCTCAGACTGTTCAATTGTTCCTTAGTTTTGTCCGTTGAAATCTCCAAGGGGTTTTTCCACAACTCCTCCGAGCAGTGAAAGCTCGTGGCGCCTTTTTTAACCATTTCAAAAATATCCCCCCTGTACTGAAAGCTGTCGGGGCGCTTCCCAAAAGATTCCATCATATAGCTTGGAGAGATTTCCCTGTTTTGAGAAAAGGCGAAAAGAGCGTCCTGAACCTCCCTTCTTGAGTAATACAAAGAAGTGATTTCCCTAATTCTTTGCTCCTTCACAGAATTTGGGGCCATACTGAGAAATGATATGAAATGTTTATATAGTTTCCTTATGTCGAAAAGTCAATCTTATACTTCCCGAGCATCCAAGTTCCGGACAAAAAACAGGACTTTATGATACTCGATGATAACAATATTTTAAAAGAAAGCCAATATCCTATAAAAATGCTCATAAAACTGGAAAATGCCTCGCTGCTGACAAGGGTTGTGGAGATAATTTCGGAGCTTGTCACGGAGGTGAAAATAAGGATTGATGAAAAAGGCATGGGAATCACCGCGATGGATCCTGCAAACGTTTCAATGGTAAATTTTAGGATTTCAAAAAACGCTTTTTCGCAGTTTGAATCCGAAAAAGAGATTATCGGGGTAAATTTGGAGAACCTGAAACAAATTCTCAGAAGATGCAGCTCGGGAAGCTCGCTGATTCTTGAAAAAGAGGAAAATCTCCTTAAAATAAGAATTGAAGACAAGATAATAAGAAACTTCACCCTCAACATGATAAACGTGGATTCTGAGGACATAAACTTCGAGGAAAAGGTTTCAAACATGGAGTTTAGCTCATCGGTGGAAATAGGCTCAAGCGAATTGATTTCTGCCATAGAGGACTGCGCAATAATGGCGGACGCGTGCTCTTTTATAATTCAGGACGGGAAATTCATAGTGGAAGCAAAATCCCTGAATAGCGCAAGAACTGAGTTTTCGTCCGAGCAGGCAGTGATTAAGGCGGAAAACTGCGGGGCAAAATTCAGCCTTGAATACCTTCAGAAGTTTCTCAAAGGCGCAAAGCTGTGCAATAAAACTTTATTGAAATTCGCGGAAGACCATCCTTTAAGAATGGATTTCATCAACAGCGAGATGGAGTTGAGCTTTATTCTTGCGCCAAGAGTTGAAAACGAGGATTAAAGCTAGAGAAAATCCTATCAATAACGAGAGCTAATCCAAGCAGAGGATTAAGTGAATTTAAGAAAAAAATGATTTAACCTCTTTTTTCATAAGTTTCCTGAACACATCGCACTCCCTCTTTAAATGATAGGAAAATTTTGTTTCAAAGCCGATATTTTCGAACTTTCTCCTAAAGGAAGAAAACTTCTTTTATCCATGTGCAAGGAAAAGAAAGAATTAAAAGAGAGGTTTTCATATTTCAGAAACTTATTTGCAGATATTCTGGGACAAGAAAAAATGGATATATTTAATTTAATTCTGGAAATAAAAGAGACTTCTTTAACAAAATCAAAAAAAGGCGAAGTCAAAAGAATTCTGCAGAATTGTCTGTCTAAATTAAAGAAGATTGAGTAAAATGCCTGCAATAACTGTTGAGAATTTAATGGACTGACCGCAGTAGATAACAACGATTAAGCGGTTCACTTCGTTGCACTATTTTACTCATATTTTCTCCCTTCGGTCGAAAATATCGCTTAATCGCGATGTTAGTGGGTGACGCTAACTTTACAGCTCACTATAATGGATAAAGAAATTAAAACCCAGGTTT
>CAZLQA010000006.1:0-12929 GCA_964561665.1 Candidatus Woesearchaeota archaeon | reverse complement strand
AGTGCAATCCTGGGGGGTATATACCCTAGCATACATTTTTTCATTTAAAAAACTTGTCTTTTCTCCCTATGATAAGAATCAAAAACGAGGATTAGCGCGGGAGTGAAATCCTGCTTTTTATCTATTTATTTAACATTTAAAAAATTCTCCTCGCTTCTCTCGGTAATCTCTTAATGTAACTAATACTAAACCAATCTTTACTGCTATTAACCCCTGAGTTTCTTGAATTAACAATTTATACCAATTTTAAGCGGAATGGAGTGGAGCTTGGAAGTTTAAACAAAAGTTACATTCTAAGCAAAACCCTCTTTAGAGAAGGTTTTTAAATGGATTCCTGTTAAAAAAAGCAACTAAAAACGCATCATAAATGATTTACTCGCTTAAATCTGGCGCTATAAGCGCATTATTTCTATTAACCTTATTTGCTACCATAGGATTTGTTCTGGCTGTTGCGCCTGTAGCAAACGACCAGTCTGTATCAACGGATGAGGATTCGGCAGTGAACATAACGCTAACAGGCTCAGATACGGACGGGGACGCTCTCACATTCGCTATAGTCTCAAACCCCTCCAATGGAGCATTGTTAGGGACAATTTTATATAATCAGGTAATATATACCCCAACAGCAAACTTCAGCGGCTCAGACTCATTCACCTTCAAGGCACATGACGGCACAGTCGACAGCGACACAGCCACCGTCAGTATTACTGTTAATGCAGTTGATCCCCCATCCTTTGATGCAATTGCTAATCAGAATATTGATGAGGATGCCTCTGCACAAAATGTGTTCATCACGAGCTTAGACCCCGGAACGGCAACCTTATCAGCAACCTCAAGCGACACATCAATTATTCCAAATCCAAGTGTCTCTGGTGCAGGCGCCACCCGTACGCTGACTTACACACCGGTTGCCAATGCAAACGGAGCAGTAACAATTACAGTGACAGCCGATAACGAGGAACCTGAGGATAATATTTTTTCCCGAACATTTACAATTACCGTCAACCCCGTAAATGGCGACGCCCCAACATTAACTGTAACCTCACCAAACGGAGGGGAAAAATGGAGCGGAACATATGCCGTAACATGGACTGCGACTGACCCGGATGGCGATATATCCTCAATTGATGTAAAATACAGCGCAAATAGCGGTGAAGACTGGACACATATTGCATTCCCGCCAAATAGTGGTTCATATAGTGTTAACACTACATTACTTGCTGGTGAGGGTAACCAATATTTGATAAGAGTCATAGCATCCGACGGAACAAATACCGTCCAGGATGATTCTAATGCTGTTTTTACAGTTGATAATACAGCACCAATCATAACCCTGAATGGAGACTTTGAAGTAACATTTGAAGCAGGCTCGGAATATTTTGAACCAGGAGCAACTGCAACAGATGCAATTGATGGCGACTTAACATTCCAACTTGTTGTTTCAATACCTGCTGATATAAATGCAGTTGGTGACCACACAATCACTTATGACGTGACAGATTCAAGCGGCAATGCCGCAGAGCAGGTTACAAGAACAGTTCATGTTGTTGATACAACTTCACCAGAAGTTACAGTTCCAGCCGATATTTTGGGTGTTGAAGCAACCGACTCGTCAGGAGCTGTAGTTAGCTTTGATGTTACAGCAACAGACAATGTTGACGACCCTATTACAGCATCATGCGACTACAATTCAGGCGATTCATTCCCAATAGGTTTTACAGCTGTGACATGCATCGCAACCGATTCAGCTGGTAATTCCGGTTCTGCATCATTTACGATAGAGGTCGTTGATACAACTCCACCAGAAATAACTGCGCCGGAAACAATTACTGCAGAAGCTACTGGTTCACTGACTATCGTGGATATTCTATATGGAAATGTTACTGTAATAGACCTAGTGGATCCTTCGCCTATTCTCACAAATGATGCGCTGGGATCATTCCCTGTAGGAACAACAACAGTCACATGGACTGCAACAGATGCTTCAGGCAATTCAGCAACAGCAATGCAGGATATAACAATTCAAGATACAACTCCGCCAGAAATAGATGTCCATAATGATGTCACAAAAACAACTTCTGTAGATAGTGCAATAGTTGACTATACTTTGCCAGCTATACACGATTTAGTTGATGGCGACAACACCGCAATCTGCAACCCTAATTCTGGCGATAATTTTCTGTTAGGAGATACTATAGTTATATGTTCTGCTACAGATAGTGCTAGTAACGCTGCTCTAGACATAACATTTACAGTGCATGTCCTCACTGCCCCAATACTAGTATATGTCGATGATGATTTTTCAGAAAATTCTGTACCAGAAGGGCGTACATTCGGCTATGACGCATTCTCAACAATCCAGGATGGAATAAATAGTGTAGCTGTAAGTGGGACTGTGAATGTTGAACCGGGAACATACTATGAATCCCTTACAATAGATAACAAGCCTTTAAGCCTGATAGGCCCAGGCATTAATGCAGAAAATACAGCATCCGTGAATCCTGGCTGTGATTACGGCTTGACTATTCAAGCAAGCAGTGTGAATGTTCAGGGTTTTTATTTTTACGAATACGATGATGAAAATGGTGAATACGATTATTGCAGCCCTGTTATAAGAGTAAATGGAATTTATGATGCAGATACGGGAGATTATATTTCCGATGCCACAGGTGTGACAATTACTGAAAACGACATTGCAGGTGGTTACAGGGGCATTGTTTTGAGATATGATTCCTCTAACAGCATTATTAGCAATAATGTCCTCCATGACAATAATGCAGGAATAAAGATTGGCGGCAGCAATGATAACACCATCTCAGGAAACGAGATTTACTCAAATGATGACGGAATATTATTTGACCAAGGAGGAGAAGATTTGGAGATAAGCGGTAATGTCATCACATCAAACAATATCCACGACAATTATCAGAGAGGCATATACTCCTCCAGTGGCATCACTTTCACAAAACTTGACATAACAGACAACAGCATCACAGGCAATGACGAGCAGGGGGTATATTTTGATACTATAAGCGATGGAAGCGAGTGGTTGACTCTAAGCAATAATGAAATTAGCGATAATTATTATGAAGGCGTTTACATACAAGATGTAATCAACAGCAATATAAACATCTCCGGAAACAACATTACCGGCAATGGCGAGAACCCCGACGAAGGCGCCTATTATGGAATATACATTTATTCTGTTGATGAAAGCTCACAAGTGAATATAGATTCAAACAATATTTCTGAAAACAGCGGCACGGGGATATACCTTGATGAGGGAGTAAAAAATATCAACATAACCAATAATGATATTAACAATAACGGAGATTTAGGAATATATTTTTATCAAATTACAGATAGCAATGACATACTGGAAATAAAAAACAATGAAATAAAAGACAACGCCTATGAGGGCATTTACATAGTTGATGTAACCAACAGCGAAGTCAACATATCGGGAAACATCATCATGGGAAACGGGGTATATGATGGAGGATATAATGGAGAGATTTACGGGCTATACATTCATTCTGCAGACGAAAATTCCCAGATAAGCATAGACTCAAACAACATATCTGAGAACAGCGGTCCCGGAATATATCTGGATTATGACGGAGAAAGGCAGACAACCAATATCAACATAACCAATAACGATATTATGAATAATAACAAGTATGGGGACAGCGAACTTGCAGACATGGTTATTCTTTATGCCCTCGGAAACAAAGCGCAATTAAACAAGATAACAACAGAAACAGGCAATGTTGCTTTGGACAATCAAGATGCAAATCAGTTTAACGCGGAGTACAATTATTGGGGGACAGATAATCAAACAGAAATTGAAAATCTTGTCATAGGGAATGTTAGTTACTCTCCATATTATTCCACAGAGGATATGAAATCGTTTGGAAGCAAGCCAACAGAAAAAGAAAATGGTGAAAAAGAATTAACTCTCCAAACAGAAATGAGTTTATCGGCAGACATTCAGGTTGGAAATGAAACAAAAGCAATTGCGGTAAATATCCCCACAGGAATAAAAATCACAGGCCCCACTGGCTGGACAGGGGCAATAAATGCGCCAACAATAAAAAATACCACAAGCGTGGCTCCTTCAAAATCAGGTTTTACCTCGTCTGTATCTAAAGTTATAGAAGTGGGCTCTTCAGGAGTAAAATTAACTTTTGACAAAGCCGTAAAAATAACAATTCCGGGGGAAACGGGAAAAGTCGTGGGATACTCATACGATGGAGTCACATTTAACGAGATAACTACGGCTTGCGCGGACAACACCCAAGGAACAAATGACGGGCTTCCGGCAGGAGGAGACTGCTATTATGACGACGGAACAGACATGATAATATGGACAAAGCACTTTACGGAGTTTGTTACTTACACTCAAACGGCAAGTTCTTCTTCAGGAAGTTCTGCTAGTAGTAGCAGTGGCGGAGGAAGAGAGCCTTCTGCAGATTATCCAGCAACAAGCGGGAACATTGAATGCCTAAGCCCATCATCCTGCGCAGGAGCTGTGCAATCCCAAACAACTTTGGAAACAGGAGTTGAAAATCCCTCTCCAGAAGAGAAGACAACCCCAACTGAAGGAAAAGGATTCTCAGGAATCACTGGAGCAGTAATAGGGACTTTAACTTCTGCAAAAGGCGTAGGAATAGCCGTTGCAGTCTTGGCGGTTTTTGGGATGGCAGGATTGCTTTTACAAAGACATTTTAAACTAAAAAAGAAGCAGTAATTGTTATTCTAAACAATAAATGGCTCACTCAGCGATTAGCCATACGCTTCGGCAGACACTGAATAAATTTTCATTCGTTCTCCTACTGATTTAAGTTGCTAATTAAAAACTACAAATGTAAGCACTAAAATAGCTAATTGATATAAAGTTAAAAGTTGTTTTCTGATTAACCAATGGATTTCCAAAACAGAAGCCGATTGTTAAACAAAATTATTCTTTCAAAAACCTTTAAATAATCTTTTTCCTTAGTAATATAAAATATACTTGGTATTAATTAGTAATACTAAATATTACTATGAAAGTCAGAATATCCGCAACAATAGACAAGGAAACTGAAAAAATCATAAACGAAATTCTAAAGAATGGAAAGCACAGAAACAAGTCCCATGTTATTGAAGAAGCAATTAAAAAAATGAAGAGTGAAAAATGATTCATAAAAAGAAAGGAACTACCGCCCCGAATTTGGCTATTAGTGGTGGATTTTGCCCAAATTCGAAACGCTCGCAAATCGCCATTTTCGTAATCCTTGGAATTTTGATAATAAGCGCGATTGCGCTGTTTTTCATTTTCAGGCAGGATTCAAATGTCCTTCAAACTTCGGGAAAATCAGAGGAGAATCCCACGGGATTTTTTGAGTCCTGCATCGGGAACAAGGTCAGGGAAGCCGTGGATGAATTATCGCTAAGAGGGGGTTATATGGACAGCAAACTCTCAATAAATTTCAAGTTTGAAAATGAAAATTATCATAATATCACATACCTGTGCTACAACCAAAACAGCTATCTTCCCTGCATAAACCAAAAGCCCGCATTCACAGAAGACTTAAATAAAGAAATAAAAAATTATATTTCAAATGATGTGGAAAATTGCTTCAATAAACTGAAAAGCAGCCTTGAGGACAAGGGCTACGAAACAAATGTAAATTACAATGACTTTTCAGTTGAAATAGCCCCGAAAAAAATAATTGTCCAAACTTATTCTGATATTGCATATACAAAAGCGGGACAAACCACAAATGAGAAAGACATAAAGGTTGAAATCGCAAGCAGACTTTACGAAATATCCTTAATTGCATTGGAGATTGTTAATCAGGAGGCAAGATTCTGCTATTCCGAGATTTCAGGCATAAGCATTCTTTATCCAGAGTTCTCAATTGACAAGACAAAAACAGACTCCCTAAGCAATATTTACACAATAATCCACAAAGACAGCAAGGAGAAATTCAGGTTTGCAGTGAGAAGCTGCGCGATACCACCAACATTTTAAAATGAGAAAAATAAACAAAAAAGAGGCGAATCTTGGTTTGATAATAGTAATTCTTCAGACGTTCATAATTCTGAATGCATTGCCTGCAGAGAGCTACATCATAAACCAGACAAATTCTCAGGATAATTCTTTCTCAATTAGCAATGACAAAAATTTATTTAACAGCATGAAAAAAATAACCGGATTATTATCGTGGCTTTTTTCCGTGAAGCAAATTGGTATTGTTTCCGCCGAAGATAACTTTAACTGCTGTTTCGAAACAAATTCAGGGGCATTGTGCCAGAATGTTGTGCAGGGAATAAACCCCTCGGATCCGGAGGGATGCAGCAACCCTGTTCCAACCAAGTGTGAATTAACCTCCGAATGTTCCCTTGGAACCTGTGTGATAAACTCTGGAGAAAGCTGCAGCGCAAATTCTCCAAAGAAGGAATGCGAAACAAATAACGGAGCATGGAGTTCTCAGGAAATCAACTCCGTTCCCGAATGCAAAACAGGCGCGTGTGTTTTGGGAAGCAACGTGCGGCTCACGACGGAAAAGCAGTGCAAAATTCTTTCGCAGTCTCTTGGGTTGGATGTTGATTTCCGCCCTGGATTAAGCGAGCTGGACTTTCCTACAATCCTCGGAGATTTGAAAGAAGGAGCATGCACAACCGGAGGAGGAAACTGCAAGTTCTCAACGATTGCAGAGTGCAGTTCCATGAACGGAAAGTTCTATGAAAACATGCTCTGCACAAATGCAAACCTTGAAACAAACTGCCAGCCGACGAAGGAAACCGCATGTGTAGGAGACAAAGTTTACTTCGTTGATTCCTGTGGAAACCCTGCAAACATATACGATTCGTCAAAAGCGGACTCAAACGCAAATAAGGAGTATTGGAACACAATCGCAAGTTCATTCTGTAACGTCGATATTAATAATCCAAATTCATTGCAGAACTGCGGAAGCTGCAACAGGTTCGCGGGAAGTTTATGCTCCTCTTCGGATGAATCAAAGGTAAAACCCGCTTTAGGAGATTACGTATGCAAATACCTGTCCTGCACGGACGAAAAAGGAAACAAGAGAGATAATGGAGAGAAGTGGTGCGTGTATGACTCAAAGTTCGGAGACGGAAAAGACCCTGCCGGAAGCGAGCATTACATCGGCTCGTGCAACAATGGAGAATTGCAGATTGACGTATGCGGAACCGCAAGGGGGCAAATCTGCACGCAGAAAGTCATTGAAGAAAACGGAAAAAGCTTTTCGACGGCATCATGCGTCGTGAATGAAGCAATAAAATGCATTGACTCAAACGGAAAGGAAGGTGCAACGGGAGAGTGCAACGACAACATTCAATGCCAAGTTACGAATGTAGATGTTGACAAGTACTTCAAATTCAGCATGTGCACCCCGAAATATCCGAGAGGTTTTGAGCAAGAAGACAAATCCAATCTAAACGGGAAAATATGCTCCGTCGCAGACAAGGAATGCACCGTGATTTACCAAAAGCAATTGTTTGGGGGATGGAAGTGCATAGCAAACTGCGAATGCGAAAAGAAAAAATTCTCTGAACAATTGAACAACCTGTGTGTTTCCCTCGGAGACTGCGGAAGCTACATTAATTACATAGGAGACGGAACGGACAATATACAGGTTTCCGGAGCTCCGAGCGTCTCGTGGAATGAGTACACAGGATATGCAAATGCGGAAAATGGAAAATATATTGAGCTTGGAGAGCAAAAAAGCTACTTTTCCGCGATAGCGGAGCAGACAAATGCGAGCGTGACTCCAGAGGAGGCAAACAGCATAATCGCGAGCATAGGGGCAAGCGGGATAACTACAGGAATTATGGTTGCAAATGAGATGCTTACTCCCTTTCCTTTTATTCCAGAGGAAGGTCTTCCAAAAACACCTGTTACAAACTTCCTAGATAGATTATTCTCTGGAAATTTTGATTTCTCATCAATAAGCACATCCACATTCGCCTCATTGGGAATCTCAGCAGCAGGAGGGATTATCGGAGCATTGGCGGGAAAGTTCCTCGCAAATGCCCTCGGAATAAGCGGAGACGCCGCGACAGTTTTGACAATGGCAACTGGAGTTGCGGGAAGTGTTGGCGCATTATATGCCGCGCAGGAAGGATACCTTGGACTTGAAATTAAAAAACTTGTAGGAAATGTGATAAGTCCAAACTACTTTTACGGCTCAATGATAGTAACCGCGATAATCATAGCGATAATAATCCTCGGAGGATTTGGAAAAACAAAACAGGTTAAGGTGAATTTCAAATGCCTTCCGTGGCAGGCACCCACAGGGGGGGATAAATGCGAAGTGTGCAACAACAATCCTTTGATTCCGTGCACAAAATACAAATGCGAGTCCCTTGGGCAAAGCTGCAATTTGATAAATGAAAACACTGACAATCCGTTATGCCAAAGCCAAGTCTATGAAACAATCCCCCCTGCAATCACTCCCGGAGAAATCTCAAGCGGGTATGAATTCCAAAGCCAAAGCGCAAAAAGCGTAAGCGTGAAAAATTCAGAAGGAGGATGCATTCCCGAATTCACACCCGTAACCTTTGATTTAAAAACGGACGAGTACGCGCAATGCAAATGGTCCCTGAAAAGGACTGCCGACTACGACAGCATGGAAAACTATCCCGCAGAAGGAACTTCATACTCCCTTAAACATAATTTTGTCATCGGAGGACTTAGTTTGGGATTGCTGAACGCGAACAACATAACGGGAGACTTGGTTCAGGGATTCACGGGAGACACCAATATTTTTGTAAAATGCAGAGACTCATTCGGGAATTTCAACCTTGATGACTACTCCGTGAAATTCTGCGTGAATTCAGGAAATGACCTAACTCCTGTTTTGCAGTCCCTTACATCAACCTCTCCTATAAATAATGGCAAGATAAAATTCGGCGCAACCGATGTGAATTTCACGATGTGGACAAACGAGCCTGCAGAATGCAAGTACAGCCTAAGCGAGGGAAAGGCCTATGATTCCATGGAAAATACCATGTCCTGCAGGACAAACCTCGACGAGCATGAGACATTCGGATGGGTGTGCGAGACAACATTGAAAAATCTTAATCAGGACAACAAGATTTATATTAAGTGCAAAGACCAGCCATGGCTTGAAGGCGCGGAAAACGAAAGCAAAAGAAACACAAACAAAGATGATTTTGTTTATGAGCTGTTTGTGTCAAAGGAAGACCTGAAAATTGACAAGGTCTCAATAAAACAAAACAGCGAGGAGATACAGGTGAACAAGGACTCCTTCACCGAGATAAAAGGGGGAGAGGTATTTTTTGAAGTTGAATTAACCGCAGAGACTTCAAGCGGAATTGAAAACGGAAAATCCCGATGCGATTACGGATGGAACAGCCAGTGGATTCCGTTCCTGAACACAAACTCAAACACGCACAGCCAAAAATTCAGCCTTATCAGCGGAAATTACCAAATCCCCGTAAGATGCGGGGACACGGCGGGAAACGAAAAAGAAACCACCGCAAAATTCATCTTAACCCTCGACAGCTCCGCGCCAAAGGCTGTAAGAACTTATTATAGTTTGGGGAACCTCAATATTTTAACGGACGAAAAGGCAAAATGCCATTTCTCTTTTGACGAATCAAAGGAATGCAACTTCAACCTGGACGAGGCGGAAAGCATGGAAACTGGATTTACAACATTGCACAGCACAAAGTGGCTTGAAGGCAAGACATATTACATCAAATGCAGTGACTTGTGGGATAATGAAAACCATAAATGCGCCGTCAGGGTCACGACAAGCTAAATTAAAAATTCGCCGAAACCTGAACGAATTTCCAAGCCTAAAAAAAGCAAAATGACTAACTTTTTTCAGCGCTTCCAAATATTTTTAAACAAGAGAGTCCAAATATTAAAATGAATGAAAAAAGAGGGATTCACACCAGGATTCTAATGCCGCACAGCAAGATTTTGCCAAAGCCAAAACGCTCGCAAATTGCTATTTTCGTAATACTCGGAGTGATGATTATCGCGCTTGGAATCATAGCTTATGTTTTTTTCCCACAAATACAGACGGGATTTGGGGTAAGCACAAACAATCCAGATGTTTTCATACAGAACTGTATGGAAGACAAGATAAAAAATACGGTTGACACAATCTCTTTGCAGGGAGGAAGCATGAATCCAAGCAATTTCTTTCTCTACCAGGAAAACAAAGTGGAATACCTGTGCTACACGAATGAATACTATATTTCATGCGTAATGCAGCAGCCATTATTGAAAGAGCACATTGAAAGCGAAATCAAAAATGAAATCGCGGGAGAAAAGGAGAACTGCCTGAATTCTTTGAAAGACAGCTTCGAGAAGCAGGGATATGACGTAAAAATAAACAGCGGGGACACAAAGGTTGAGCTTCTCCCAAAAAGAATCAGCGTGATATTTGAGAACGAACTGACATTGACAAAAAGCGAAACACAGAGATATGAAAGCCTTAGCGTAAATTTGAACAATAATCTTTATGAGATGGTGAACATTGCAAACAGCATATTAAACACTGAAGTGAGATACGGTGATTCCGAAACCACAATTTACATGAGTTATTACAAGAACCTGAAAGTCGAGAAGCACAAGCAGACTGAAGGCACTAAAATTTATATCCTCACAGACAGAGACTCAAACACTAAATTCCAGTTTGCATCAAGGAGCATTGCATGGCCTGCAGGCATTTAAACTAAAATGAAAGGCGCAAAATTATTCATCTTATTGTTTTTGCTATTTGCAACTCTTTCATTCAGCATGTTGATTGTTTCGGCAGTGGGAGAGAACACTTTTTGCGCGGAGAGAACAACCGACGGGGCATGGTGCCAGAATGTTCCTATGGAGAAAGTCAACACAGGTTATAGGTACGCGCCCACGAGCTGCGAGTCCACATCTTACTGCAAGCTCGGAACATGCGTTGATTCCCAGGAGGGATTGTGCATGGAAAACACCCCTCAGAAAGTATGCGAAGACCCCACGGGATTGGGGGAAGGTGGAGGCGTATGGTTTGATTCCTCAGTGGATGAGATTCCTCAATGCTTTTTAGGATGCTGCCTTCTTGGAGACCAGGCATCTTTTGTTACACAGACAAGATGCAAGCAATTGTCATCTCTGTACGGACTGGAAACAAATTACAGGACAGACATTCAAAGCGAAGTCCAGTGCATTACAACGGCAACTTCCCAGGCAAAAGGAGCATGCGTTTTTGACAAGGACAATGAGAAAACATGCAAGTTCACGACGAGAGGGGAATGCAACATCTTAACCTCCTCAAGCGGAAGCGCGGAATTCCACGAGGATTATTTGTGCTCCGCGGAGTCTCTTGGAACAAACTGCGGACCAAGCCAGAAAACAACACTTATTGACGGAAAAGACGAAGTTTATTTCACGGACACATGTGGGAACCAGGCAAACATATATGACGCGGACAGGCAGAACGACAAAAGCTACTGGGAGAAAATCACAGGAAAAAGCGACAGCTGTGGATTTAACAATTTGAACGGAAACGCTGGCTCTGCCTCTTGTGGAAACTGCGATTATTTCCTCGGAAGCACAGGAAAAAAATATGACAGGGGTTCGGATCCTGTGGCGCCAAAGTTCGGGGATTATATTTGCAGGGACTTGGGATGCGAATTCGACGGACAGGAATACAAGCACGGGGAAACATGGTGCTCTGTTTCAAGCGAAGAGGGGAAAAATCTCCCGGGAAGCAGGTACAGCAGGCTGGTATGCTACAACGGAGAGGTTTCCGTGGAAGCCTGCGCAGACTTCAGGCAGGAAGTATGTATGCAGGATGAGGTAAACGGATTCAAAACTGCCGCCTGCCGAGTGAACAAATGGCAGGAATGCACAACACAAACAAATTCAAAGGACTGCGAAAACACGGACCGGAGAGACTGCTCCTGGACTTCAAGCAAGTGCGTTCCAAAGTTCGCGCCCGGATTCGATTTTTGGAAGGAAACCAGCGACGCTGAATCCTTATGCTCCCTTGCGAACAACAATTGCGTAGTGAAATATGAAAAGGGATTATTGAGCGACGAGTGGGAATGTGTTGAAAACTGCGAATGCCTCGGGGACAACTGGGCGCAGGAGCAAAACACCCTCTGCATTGCATTGGGGGACTGCGGAGCTATTCAAAATTACCTCGGATACCAGGGATATCACAGCATAAGCGACTTAATCACAATCTCGAAACAGGAGAACAGCTCAAAAAACAAGTAAAATGAAAAAAGAAAATTTACCACCAATAAAATGCCCAGATGTTAATATGTTTAATGATAACACAAATGTAGCTAATGCCCCAAAGAATAATCTCAAAGTTGGTTTTTATATTAATGACATAAATCAATCCCGAACGAATGAAAAAATATTCGGTGCCTGCCGAGGCGTATGGCTAATCGCTGAGCGAGAGAGGTAAATAAAAGATGGAAAAAAAATTAAATTCAGATAAAATTATTGAAAAGATGAAGAAAATCAAAAATGTAAATTCGATTCATTTATTTGGAAGCCAAGTTACGGGAAAAACCACTAAATTTTCAGATGTAGACATTTGCATAACTGGAAAACTGAGGGATAAAGAAAAATTAAATATTTTCAAAGAATTTAGCAAATATGATGTTTCGTTTTTTAATGAACTGCCTATATGGATTAAGATAAGGGTTTTTAGAAATGGAGAGATTATTTACGTAAAGGATAAACACCAACTATATAATCTCTTGTTCAGCACGATAAAGGAATATGAGGATTTTCTTCCGTTAATAAAAAGGAGGGTTATAGAAAAGTTCGGCAAATGGCAGATTTAGAAAAATTGAGCATAATCATTGATGAAATAAAAACCTATTTAGCAAGACTGGAAAATATAAAGATAAAATCAGAGAAAGATCTGGATGACTTGAAATTT
>CAZLQA010000005.1:9772-27907 GCA_964561665.1 Candidatus Woesearchaeota archaeon | reverse complement strand
TTTTTCAATTATTTGATTCATTTTAATATTTCTATTATCTTTTTACTTAAACCTTCCTCACCATACGGGTTGCTGAACTTTTTGTTTTTTAATTTATTATTTTCAATATCCCCTATTAGTTTTTTTGAATAGCTTCTGTTAAACTTCGTTAAAAAGTTTATTCCGGTTCCCAACCCCTCGGGCCTTTCTGTTTTTTTCCTTAGAATAATGCAGGGTTTTTTGAAAACCAGGCTTTCCTCCTGAATGCTCCCTCCGTCGCATATTAAATATTTGCAGTTTGCAAGAAGGAAAATGAATTTGAAATAATCCTCTAAGGGGGTTATCCTGAGATTTTTCATTTCTTTAACGGAGCCCATCAGCCCGTAACTTTCAAGATAGTGTTTTGTGCTGTCATGCATGGGCCATATTGCATTTATTTTTATCTCTTTTAGTATCCCTGCTATCTGTTTCATCCTCTTTTTGCTCCTTATATTTTCATGCCTGTGTATGTTTATCAGGGCATAGGGATTTTTTTCCATTTTATACATTTTTTTCGCTTTTTCATAAGTTATTAAAGCGGAGTCCACAATGGTATTTCCAATTTTTATCACCTTTTTTTTGGAAAGAAATCCCATATTTTTTTTCAGGTTGTTTTCCGTTAAGTCCGAAACGGCCAAAAGAACGTCCGAGAATCTGTCGCAAATTCTTCTCGAGATTTCTTCAGGAAACGGCTCTAATAAGCTGCCGCTTCTTAATCCTGCTTCAAGATGGACATTTTTCCATTTTCTTCCGGGATTCAGAAGACTGCTTGTTGCAATTGCGGTTGCGGCGGAACTCATCGTATCCCCATGATAAATTACATATTTTGGCTTTATTTTTCTCGCTATTTTTCTTATTTTATAAATAGTCATAAATGTCCATAATATGGAAGACTTGTTTATTTTGGACCAGAATTTTGTGTTGTTTTTCTCAGGAACTTTGCTCAGGACAAAATCCGGCTTTTTTATTTCAAATTTTTCGTATGAGTCCTTGAGGCTGTGCTGCCCGGTGTGTATGAACCAATAGCCTTTTTTTTGCTTTTGCAGTTCCGCCATTAAAGGCATGCACTTTATCATCTCTGCTTTTGTGCCTATTGAAATTACTATGCCTGAACCATTCTCCATTAGTTAACTTCAAAGAAGGATGTTTTAAAGATTATGGAAGTTAGTTAGTGAATGTTAAGTTGTCAAATTCGGCGTAACTTCCGTCAGTTCTTAAAAATTCTTCCCTTGCAATTATATTTTGCGGATAATCTACTTTCCATATTTTTATCGGGCCTCTGAACCCGTTGAAGAAAAGGAAGTCTTTTATTCCCGCCCCCTGTGCATTAAGTTCTGTAATTATGGGGTCTTGTTCTGCATGCGCGAGCTTCACAGTGCCGTATCTTCCGTAAGGGTCATCCAATAGATAAAGCTGAACAAAAAGGCCGTCTGAGGCTTTTGGAGAAATATATATTCCTGCCCCTAGATTGTCCATCTGAACTTGATTGTTGTTTTGCGTGGCTACGGGAATTATTCTGAATACAGAGTTGATTCCGCTTCCAAAATCCATAATTTCTCCGTTGTAGTACAAGTATTTTAGAGGGAGAGGAACCTGCTTATTATTGTAAAGGAAAACGCCAATTGGCTGGGAAAAGGAAATATCATTTCCTTTTTGGAACTCCTTCAGTATGACTCCTCCGAATATGGCTTTTCCCTCCGGCAAGAATATGCCGTTTTCTCCTCCGCCATAAATAATGTCCTGGTCAAGATACACTCCTCCTCTGTATAATCTTGTTGTTCCGTTGGAATCTTCTTGAGTCTGGCTTGGATCAACGGAAATTATTGTAAGCTGCGTGTATCTGTCGCTTCCGTTTTCATCGCTTCCTATCTTGCTGTATGCGGTATACTTTCCCAAGTCTGTTGAGTCAATAAGGAGGTATGAAACATCGTGCGTTTTCATAAAGCTTAATGCCGTTTCCGGTTGCTTTGTTGTCAGCACATATCTTCCTATCAAATGGGGCCAGTAGCTAATGGAGTGCCCCCCGTCCGCAACCGTGGCTCTTTTTCCTATTGTCTGAACCCAGTATCCATAATCCCACCAGTGCACAAAAACAGAATTCTCCTGGGTATTTTCCCTTACCCACGACATGGCATTTTGCCATTGGTGTTCATACACTCCGGGAACAGTTCCTCTTGCAGAATAAATAGTTTCCGTCGAATAACTGAAAAAAGTGGCAATAAGAATTATTGTCAAAACTGAAAATGCAATCAATGAAGATAGTTTCTTTATGTCATCATCCTTGTTTTTTTCCCTGTAGTTCAAAATTTGCACGAATAAAAATCCGGATATCAATGGAATCATGGGCGAAATTATGAAAAGAAGCCTTATTGCCCCTCTCATTGAGACGATCCCCCAGAATGCAAAGGAGAGGAGGAGAATGTGCATAAAGTCAATTTCCGCAAAATCTTTCAGGGTTTTTTCGTCTTTGTTTATATGCGCCTTGATAAGCACGTACAGCAACGCCAAAATAAAGGCAAACAAGCTTCCCATGTAAAATATCTTTGAAATAAGGCTTTCTCCGTTGAGAATTCCTGAAGGGGAATACTTGCTTAGAACAAAACCAAAAATGAACAGTATAAAAAATCCGTTTAGTATGATTTTATTCTTAAGGCTGAATTTTTTAACGACTTCGTAGAAAACAACAAATGTTCCTGCCACAAAAACCCATATCAGGTAGCCGAAATTCTGGACAATTTGAAGGAAATAAGGGGAGGCGTTTTCCGCAACCGTCAGCCCCACTCTTGCCCTTCCGAAAGGATACTGCAGCCTTTCAAAGATATCTTTTGCGGAACTTATAAGCAGACTGCTGTCGACAACCAATAAAATCAGCACCAAAAATAAAATCTCTATTATCAAGCTTGCTACTGGCTTTGGGAGGTTGATTTTTTCAATTTTTATTTTTTCCTTAAATCTTGTCTCAAACAGAAGGAAGTTTATCCACAGCAACAGCAAAATGAAAAGTCCGAAACCGGTGTCGCTAAGGCTGGTCATGATAAATTTTATGTTTTTTATCTGGGGGAAAATTATTATAAGCGAAGGAATTACCCATGAAGTGAAGATTATCCTGTTCTTTCTTTCGTTTTTGCGGAAGAAAAACAGCAGCAGCGTCGCAAGCCCGAAAATCATGTATATGTACCTGTATCCCCCCCAGCTCCATGACATTAATCCAGTTAACACTCCACTTGCAATGCCGTAAAGAATAATTTTCTTCGTGTTTTCCTCTTTCCATGCCAGTGTTATGAATAAAAATGCAAACCAGAACCATATCATTCCAAGGCTCTCAATTTCGGGCACTCCTGCAACTGTTCTGTGCAGCATTGCCGGCATGAATATGTAAAATACTGAAGATATAATTGCGTAAACCCATGATTTTGATTCGGAGAACTTTAGCGAGCTTAGGACTTTGACAAAAAGAAGGAATCCTATTGCGGAAATTCCAAAAAGTATTACGGGAAGCATAATTGCGGCATATGTAAGGGAATCATTGCCGAAAATCTGGCTTATTTTATAGAAATAGAATATAAACCACGGCATTAAGTTTTGATAGGCATAATTTTTTGAACCAACGGGAAAATACCTCATTTTGTCCGGATTTTCCAAAGTTCCAGAATTTATTTCCTGCGCATGCCTTAAATACAGGAATGGATCCAAGTCAGGGGCAAGCGTCCAGTCTCCCGTTGTCACATCTTTCAGCTGAGGCACATTTGCGGTTCTTACAATGAATGTTGCAAGCAAAATCCATATTATCAAAGACAAGAACATCCATTTAAACTTTCCAAAATATGCGCACGCGGTTGAAATAGCCAAAGAAAGAGTCAATGTCCAAAGCAACAAACCCGGGAAAACAGACAGGAACTGCCCAAAAGAATCAACGCCAAAACTTATTTTGAAATAACTTAAAATGCTTATTAGCAATGAAATAAAAAAAATTGTGAAAGAAATTTTTGTCTGCAGGTTTGGGAAAAATTTCCCGATATCCAGTTTTATTGTGCTGTCCTTGTTCTCGATGTTCATGCAAAAACCATAGGAAAATCTCATTTAAAACCCTTTTTGATGATTCAGAAATGTAATAGGATTGCTTTGATAAAAAACAAAAAATTGCCTCGCTTCAAAGTCTCTTGGAATTTATTTATGTTTCTACAAAAATTTAAATTTTTATAACAAGCTGGTTTTAATGCTAACTATTTTAACAAATATCCGGGTTTAGCGAAGCAATTGTTTAACAATTCAATAAAAATCTTGGATTTACAAACAAATCCATATTAATACATAAATGCAAAATATGCAATTATGATTAACGCAATTTGAAAGCTGTTTATAAGGTAAACAACTTCTTTTTCATAAACCTTTTTGCTTGGCTTTATTTTTTTCAAAACGTAAATTCCAAGATGAGTAAGACTGTAGATTTTTTCGTATGGAAGTTCAAGGCTTCCGTCTTTTTTCGGCTTTCCGAAAGAGTGTTTCTTTAGTCCTCCTCGTGATTTTAATCCTGTTTCAATTATATAGGGCATGAAGACAAAAAGCGCGATTTTTTCAAAGTTCCCAAGTATAGCCATTCCGGCTATCAACGCCCCTATGCTCCATGTAAGCGAGTCTCCCGGAAAAACCTTCGAGGGAAATTTATTGAATATGTAGAATGCAAGAAGAGAAAAAACCATAATAAGCCCTATAACGGAAAGCCACGGGGTGCCTGTTGCGTACGCAATGTAAGAGAGAAAGCCCAAAATCAAGATTCCCTGACTTGTTTCCAGCCCGTTGAATCCTGCAAGAATATTATACGTTGCTGCAGCGCCCATAACTCCGAGTGGAACAAGAAAGAGAGGGTAAAATATGCCGAAATTCACGGTTCCAAAAAATGGAAGGCTTACCGTTGAGGTTCCTGCGTTTATGACTACAAGAGGAATTGACGCGAAGAGCGCGAGCGCGAGCCTCCATTTTTTTGCCATGCCTCCGCTTGTCCAGTCCCATAAATCGTCGATTATTCCCACTATCGTAAAAATCAGGATTACTGTGAGTAGCGCGAAAATGCTCAGGATTTCCCCGTCGTATATGCCCGAAAAAAAGGTTTTAAATCCTATATAGTAAAGCACTCCAAGGACGAATGAAAGCACAACAACAATTCCTCCGGAAGCGGCGATGTCTTTTTTGGAATTGTACTTGTTCATATCTTTCCAGAGAAATTCCCTCGCCTTTGCCTTTTGAATCCACACCTGTGTAAACAGCAGTGTTACAAAAAAGCTGATTAAAAAAGAAAATAAAATCCATATGTTCATAAACTAATTTGACTTTCTGCACTTTTAAAATTTATGAATTCAGCTGAAAAACAGCGGAGTGAGGTAAACTTCCATAACCCCTCCGACAACAAGAAATAATATTGCTATGAACAAAAGCACAATTGCATTTTCAAAAATTCTAAGGAATGTCCTGTTTGCAACTCCGTTTCTTATCACGCCGATTCCCACCATTCCTCCTGCAAGCGCCGTCACAAAATAAGCCGTAATTTCGGGAACCCCATGAATCATATACCTTACAAGTCCGACGGGAATTCCGCTTATGCTTTTGTCAGTGAAAATTCCGACGGCGGCCGCGATCACAGACGCATTCCATGCAAGGATAAATATTGCCCCTGCCCCGAATATTAGTGAAAATAAAAGAGTGAAGAGCATGACGTAAACATTATTGCTCAGAATTGACATGAATCTCGCCCCGTTGGTTGCCCCTCCTGTTATCTTATCAGCGGGAAATTCCGAGTTTTTCAGGATGCATCCTTCAATGTTTCCGGGGCTGTTTATGGTGCAGTATGTTTCTATTTGGGCATTGAAAAGATTTGAGTCCTTCAGGATTATATACCAGAATGAAAACGCAACCAAAAAGCCCAGAAAGAGCCACATAAACGCAAAGACCGCATCTTTATGAATCTTCCAGACACTGAAGAATCCCTCAATATGCTCGTCCTCTTCCTCCTCGGCTTTTATTAAAAAAATCATGAAAGGAAGGGAGAATAGCACGGAGAAAGTCACAACAAGAATTCCCGCGGACTGGTACAAAACAGCGTCCTTTGCGAAAAACAGCTTTACGAGAATCATCGCAAGCGAGGCATAAACCAATCCGACAAAAAACATTTTTACAGGTCCCTTGTCCGTTCTTTTCGGGTTTATTATTGATTCAATCATTGCAGTACTAAAAAAAGAGATTTTTTAAAGATTGTCTGTTTTTTCTGATGATGGGAAGAATATCTGAGAACGTGAAAAAAAGGAAGTTTGACAAAATAGTTGATGACATAAAAAATGTCAGGATTCAGGGGGCGACAAATATCGCAATCTCGGCATTAAGGGCTTATCTTTTGGTTCCTGCAAAAAAATCAAAAAAGGCGCTGATGTCTCTCAGGGTTACTGAGCCTTTGATGTTTAACTTTCTTAAAAAAGCCGATGAAACTCCCGGCAGGGAATTGCTTTGGCATATTAAATATTCCAAGAGAGTCATAGGAAAAAATTTTCTTAAAATTCTCGGCGGAAGGAGAAAAATAATTTTTACGCACTGCCATTCCACGACGGTAATTGAGTCCATGGCTTACGCAAGGAAGATGAAAAAGAATTTTGAGGTGTATAACACGGAAACCCGCCCTTTGTATCAGGGAAGAAGAACTTCAAAGGACTTGAAAAGGCTCGGAATAAAAAACACCATGTTTGTTGATTCGGGAATGCATGGGGCGATTGAAATCTCGGACATCGTTGTTCTTGGGGCGGATGCTCTTTTGAGGAAGGGAGTAATAAACAAGATAGGCTCTGCAGCAGTGGGGGAGATAGCAAAAGTTCACCGAAAACCGGTTTATATTCTTGCCGACTCATGGAAGTTTTTCCCCAAAAGCATAAGGATTGAGGAGCGTGATTTCAGGGAAGTTTGGAAAAAATCCCCAAAAACTTTAAAGGTAAGAAATCCCGCCTTTGAACTTCTCCCGAAAAAATACATCACCAAAATAATTTCGGAATTGGGGATTATGGGTTATGACGAATTTTTGAAGAAAGTTGCGAAGAGCTAATTTTAAGCGTTATTATTCTTTTCTGAATCCTTTGACAATATCTCTTATTTCCTCGCTCATGCTTTCCAGGTTTTCATTCATTTCTTCCTTAACCATCTGGAGCTTTTTTATTTGCTCCTTTATTATCTCTTGAGTCTCGGGAATTGTTTTCTTCACAAAATTTTTCTCCCCTATGTCCACAATAAGGTTCTCCGAGGTTAATTTTGCCTCTGCGAATATTCCTTTTCCAACGGAAGCAAGAATCTCTTTTCCTGTTTTGTTTTTCAAGTCGTCCAATCCAAGATTAAGAGAGCTGATTTCAACGATTCCCTGCTCAACAGCCTGAATTTGCTGCTGCAGTTGCTGGATTTGCTGTTCATACATCGCAAGCCTGTACAGGATTTCCTGTTGGTTTTTTTCATCCATAAAAAAGATATAAAACGGAGGGTTTTAAGTTTATTGTTGCTTTTTGTATAAGTATATTCATTTCACTAACTTGCTAGAATATTATTAAAGATAAAAATGATAATAAATTTTATTTCTGAGTCGGATTTAATATTATAATCTTGTAAAAGTCCGAGTGAGCGGAGCGAGCTCGACTAACTTGGTTTTTCATCAGCCTTGAGCCTTTTTTAAAGGGGGGTTGAAAAGAGTGAACCTGGGTTCCCTTTATTAAGCAACGTCCAAAACTTTTCTTAGAATTATGCTTGAGGCTATTGAAACTCCTATGTACCACCAGAGCCATGTTGAAGCAATTGCAGTGCCAATGAAGATTCTTCTTGCCCATGTAAAAATAACGATTATCGGAAGAAGTGTTATCAGCAACGGCTTGAATGAGTGTTTCATCATCTCCATTAAAACATCCATAATCTCTTTCTGAATTTCCTTTTGCTTTTCGATATTGCCCTTGTGTTCCTTTATTCTTTCCTGATGCTTCTTTTGGATCTGCTTCAGTTCCTTCATTCTTTTCTGGTCTGTGAAAAATTTTGTGACAAGGGTTAATGCCAGTGTAATAAAAAAAGGAATTAAGACAACGCTTGTTTTAGGATTTGAAACAATCCATTCTTTTATTGCCATTTTATTTGAATTTCTTTAAGCATTAAAAAACAAAACATATTTTTTAAATCTTTAATTTCCCACGAACTTTTTCATCATGGGTGCCATATCCATTTGGTGCTGCTGGGCGATGTTTTGGTAAAACTGGAACATAATCATTATTACAAGAAGAATTGCCGTTCCCGAAACGAGCGCCCCGAGAAGATTTGTTATGGAAGCTAGGAATCCTATTGCCAATCCACCCATTACCGTCAGGGGCATTATGTACCTGTCAAGAATGCTTTCAAGAATTCTTTCATCCTGCCTGAACCCTGCAACCTGCAAGCCCGAAGCGGCGATTTTATGGGCCTGTGTTTTTGAATCCATACCAGAGGTTTTCACCCAGAAAACAGCAAACAGCGTCGAGAAAAACATGAAGAAAGCTGTGTGGGTTATCCCTTGAATCAAATACACTGAAAGAAAGCCTCCTCTTATCATCAAATCTAGAAGGTTTGTTGAGCCAATCCAGAACGCCAGGCCGGATATTGGCGTTCCTTGGTTGAAATGCCCCAAAAATCCAAAGCTGGAAGCGAATTTTGCCAGTCCCGTGCATGAATCCAAGCCAGAGGAGCATGCGGAAGCAGCGTTTTCAAACATTCCTCCGAACAATTGTATGTTTGCAACCAATGCAGCCGTAAGAATGACTGGAATAACAGATGCATAGAAAAAAGACAATGGCCATTTGACTCCATAGCCCCTGAGTCTTCCGAATGAAAGTGGAACCTCCACTTTCAGCGACTGTGCCCATACTACAATAAGGAAAATGATTATTGTCGAGACAATTGCCGCAAGGGCGGACCAGAATTCTGTTGAATACCTGTTTATTACAGATTGGAGCAAAACTAAAACCTTTCCTGAGCACGGAACTCCCGAGAAATTTGCAAGGCAGTTTTCTCCCTGCTGGTTCACAAACTGGAAGGCGCTTGTTATCAAACGCCACGAGACGCCAGCGCCTATGAACAGGCTGACTCCCGAGCCAAATCCCCATTTTGTCGTCACGCTGTCCATATAATAAATCGCCAGCCCTCCCAAAACCAGTTGGAGAATCACTATGTATGTGAATCCCGGCGCCGCCTGAAGCCCCTGCATGAAAACATAAACGCCAGCTTCAAAGATTATGAAGAAAAATATGAAGAGCTTCTGGACTCCCTGAAAAAATCTCTTTCCTTCCTCTGTTGTAATATCAATGCTGAGAATTCCCGAGCCTGTGAGCAGCTGCAGGATAATGGAAGCCATAACTATCGGGCCAACTCCTAGAGAAATAATGCTTCCAAAATCTGTTCCTAGAATTATCGCAAGATACTCAAACCTGTCAAGGGCGTTGTTGCTCAGCCCGAAAAGGGGTATGTTTGCAAGGACAAAAAATAAAACAAGGACAATAAGAGTCCATTTCAGCTTTGTGTTGAATCCCAGCTTTTTTTCCTCGGGCTTTGAAACCTCCGGGATATAGCTGAAAATTTTCCTAAAGTCCATTTTAATGTTTGGTAATGTAAGAGACTATCTCTTTATTTAACATTTTCCTTGCTCACTTTAACCGCCTTACCCTTTTCATCATCGGCTCTTTTTTTGGTAAGTGCGATTTTTCCCTCGGATTTTTTTGTTGAAGGATTTTCTTTTTCTTTTTTTGCAGACTTCCTGCTTAGAAAAATCTCCCCACCCGATTTTTCTATTTTTTCAATGGCGGATTTCGAGGCGCTTTGAGCTTTTATGACAATCTTTCTTTTTAACTCCCCCTCTCCCAGTATTTTATACGAACTCAAATCAATTTCAATCTTGTTTCCAACTTTTTTTGCGATTCCCTTTTTTAGGTACATATCCGTATTTTCCTCGATATTTCCAAGATTTATCCTGTTATCTTTGTCTTTTTTTGTTCCTCTGCTTGTTACTCCCTGCTTTCCGAAATACCTGTTTCCGTAAAGTTTTGTCATAAGAGATTTTTTCTGGTCTGCCCTCTTCCCTGTTCCTGCCATTCCTTTTCCCCCTCTATGCCCTGACTTTTTGTGCTTTTTTCTCGCACCCCATCCATGGGTTCCTGCCTTTCTTCCGTGCATTCTCGATGATTTTTTGCGCTTTTTTGTTTTCATTTGCGATTTTTAAGAGCAGATGAATGCTCAAAATTTTTTAATTTTGTTGTTTTCATTTTATCATTAATTTTATATTTTGACCTGCTAAGTATCTTTCATCTTGAGGAGTTAATCTCCAAATTTGCGAACTTAATTTATCTATGATTAAAATTCCATCATCTATTCTAAAATCTCTAAATTTCATTATTCTTAATTCCTCACGATTTCGTGTAAGAGATACTTTTGTTAGAAAGTGATGTTCTCTTGAATTTGTTCCAAGGTATATCCCTTCTCCAGACGATAACTTTATTTCATCATCCCCTATACTAAATCTTGTTACAACAGAATATCTATATGTTTTTCTGTATTCTAAACCATTAACTTTTCTATTTGTCATCTTAAAGCATCCTCCAATTTGACCATGCTTTAGAAGCCGTCTTTGGCTTCGCGACGCAAATCTTTGATTTGGCGTCTGGGGCGAATTGTTTTATCATAGCATCCTCTCGACTAACTCATTTATTTTTTCTTTGTGATTTCCCAGAACGCCTTTTGGAAACTGAACTTTTGATTTTATCCCTTTTCTTGGGGGGTGCAGTCTGAAAAAAGGCTTCAGGTTAAGCTCTTTGTAGGTTTTTCCTTTTTTCAGTTCCTCAACAATTTTCTTTGGGTCCATTTTCTTTTTCTTGTCCAATGGCTTTCCCCTCTTTTCAATTAGTTTTTCAAAAACATCATCTTTAATGCTTCCATATGCAACAAAATCCTTGACTTTTTTTATCATTCCTGCCTCTTCTTTTCCTCCTTTTAGGACTGCGCAGGCATATTTTTTTCTTACCCTTAGCCTGTTGAGAGTTTCATCTATGTCCCTTCTTATTCCCACTCTTCCTTTTATCCTTATTATGCATATCATTTTATGTTTGTTTTTTTGAGCGCATCAATGCACGCTTTAATCAAGTTGAAAGTTGTCCTTTTTTTCCCGAAAGATTTGCTGTAAACATCCTTTATGCCTGCAAGGATTAAAACTTTTTTTAATTCCCTTGCAACAACCAGCCCCGTTCCCTGCGGCGCGGGTATAAGCGTCAGCCTTATGCTTCCCGCCTTGCCTGTTGTTTTGAATGGTATTGTGTGCAGTTCAGAGCATGCGCAGTCAAATCCGGAGCATGTTCTTTTTATTTTTATGATGCTTAACTTTGCCTTTTTTATCGCTTTTTCCTTCGCTGGAAGGGTTTCCTTTGACTTGCCCGTGCCTATTCCTATGTGCCCCTTTTCATCCCCGACAACCGCAAGCGTTGAAAACTTAGGGATGTTTCCTTCTTTTGTTTTTCTCTGCGTCTGGCGCCATATTCTTCTTTTTCCGCCTCCGAATTTTCCTTTTGATTGCCCTATGTTTATCAAGTCGGTTTTAAGGGTAAGAAGATAATCCACTATTTCGCTTTCAAGAATTTTCCTTTTTCCGTCGAGAATCTCATCTATGCTTTTTATTTTCCCTTCTTTTACATCCCTTCCGAGTTTTGTCTTTGGATTCCATCCGGCTATTTCATTCACAACAGCCTTTTTTTCCGGAACAATAACCTCCTTCTCATCAATCTTCCCCAACTCTGCCAACTCTTCTTCGGGGATAATTTGCTCTTCTTCAATTTCTTCCTTTTTCTCTTCCTTCTTTGGTTTTTCTTTTGCCATGTTTAAATTTCCTTTTCTATTTTTGATTTAACCTCATCGAATTTCTTTGAAAAATCTTTTTTAAGATTTTTCCCCTCTACTCTTTCCTTGGACGGAAAAGCTTCGGCTTTCTTCTGCTTTATCTTGACTCCTGCGTCAACAAGTCCTTTCAAAAATGCAAATGTTTTTGTTTTCCATATCATGCGGGTCATTCCAAAATCAACGACGGGAGTCTGCTTTTTCTCTTTCAGGATTCTTTTCCCCATGAGAAACCCGGTGAGATAGCTTGCAGGAAGTGATTTCAGGCTTCCCTTGAACTCATCCGGCCACCCATAACTTAAAAGTTGCTTTGAGTTTACGCCTATTTCCACAGAATCTTTCGTCTGGTTGCTTGTGACATACTGCGATATTATGTACTTGTTTGTTTTTCTGAAAACAACTCTCGGAGAATCTCCTTTAAGAAGATTTATCCTTTTTTTGTAGTCTGTCTTGCCTTGCCTTCTTCTTTTTCTCTGTGTCTTCATTTTTCTCCCTGCCCTCCTGAAAAAGGAAGGCTAAAAATTTTTAATTTTTTTGTTTTCATTTTATAACCTCCTTCAAATGAGACTTGCTTCTGAAAAATCTGTTCCTTATTTTTTTCCTTATTTCCTTGTGCTCTTTTCGCCCTATTTTTCCCTCTTTTTTCATTCCCAAAGCGTACTTTCTCTGCTTTCTGGCGGCGTTTATGTACTCTTTTTTTCTTTTGTTGACTTTTTTCCTTATGCTTCCGGGGTTTCTTTTTTTCCCGCCGAATTTTTTTCTTCTGCCTTTTATTTCCCTTATTGCTATGGCGCCGTCGTTTTTCAAGTCTCGGATGTCCTGCTTGGTTATTGCTTCCTTAATCTCATTTTTCCTTGAATCCGCGAATATGATTCTGTTTTTTCCTATTCCAAGAGCCCTTGCGGCAAGCTCTTTTTTTCTCGAAAGGTTCATTTTTTCTTCTCCTCCGATTTTTTGGTGAATTTTCTTATGAACTTTTTTATATTGAGGTTTTCAACATCCATCTTCATTTCCTTTGCCTGCTTTGCAATTTCCATCTTTTTTCTTCTTCCTATTTTTCCTATGAGTATTATTTTTCCTTTTGCATCCTTCAAGTCGTTGATGTTTTTCACCAATTTTACATTTAGGTTCTGTTTTTCTTTCTTGTGTCCAATGCTCACAACCTTCGGATAGCCTTTTCTTTTTTCCCTCATTTTGTTGTCTCTTCCGGTTGGCTTTCTCCACTTTTGCTTTTTCTTTCTCAATTTCCCGAGACTGACATATCTTGCAGAGTCTCTTCTAAGGAATTTTTTCATATTGCCCTCCCTGCCTTGCTGGTTATGAAAATTCCGTCCTGGAATACCCTTCTGTCCCTTGCTCTTACAACTGTTGCCTTTTCCAAATTTGCCGCAGTCTGCCCCGCGTTTTCCTTGTTGAAAGACGAGACTTTTATTATATCCTTTTCAACATTTACTTCAACATTCTTAAGAATCCTTGTTTTTCTCGGCACTTTTTCCCCGAGGAAATTTTTTATCAGCACTTCATTTCCATTTACTTCAACAGTTATAGGGAAATGGCTTGAGCATATTCTGAGCTTGTATTCGTATTTCTCATTCAATCCAGCAATCATGTTTCTTATGTGCGCCGCAATTGTGTTTATCATTTTTTTCTCGTTTTTTGTCGCTTTTTTGTTTCCTAAAATTATTTTTCCGCCTTTTTTCTCGAAAGATATCTTGTTCATCCCGAATTTTTTCTCAATCTCGGCGTCTTTTGACTTTATTTTCAGGATATCCCCCTTTATTTCGGCGTCCATTCCCTCGGGAACTTCAATCTCCTGAAAAATTTCTTTTCTCATTTTAGTAAAAGTAAGCTATCAAGCTCCCTCCCGCCTTTTCCTCTGCCGCCTCTTCGTGAGTCATCAACCCCTTTCCGGTTGAGACTATCATGAAGCCGATGTTTCTGGCAGGAAGGTATCTTCTTCTGTATTTTTCTATCTGGTCCTTTTTGACGCTGAATCTTGGCTTTATCGCCCTGCACTCGGAAAAGTCGCCCAGCATTACCTCGACGCTCTTGTCCTTGCTGTTAATCTTGTACTTTTTTATGACCCCCTTCTGCTTCATTATCTTAAGGATTTCAATCAGCAGGTTCGAAATTCTCTTTATACTGGCGTTTTCTTTCCCCGCCTTTTTTGCATTTTTTATTACATTCAAAGCATCTGCGACGACATCTTGTGACATTTTAGTTTCTCCTAGTTGTATTTTTTGAATCCAATTTCTTCTGCGGTTTCCCGGAAGCACTGCCTGCACAGGTTCAATCCATAGGATTTTATGTGGGCGCCGAACCTTCCACATCTCTCGCATTTTCTCACTGCTATTCCCGTTTTTCTTTCCTTCGGCTTGTTGTGCTTAATAAACTTCTCGGCTATTGCCGGCTTGTTTTTCAATTGCCTCAGGATTTTTTTCCAGTCGCTTGCAGTCATGTTCTTGAATTCCTTTGTTTAATTTTTTTGAATAAAGGCATTTTATGTGAATTTCGTTTTGAAATTTTCCTCCATGAATTTTATTATTTCTTCTCTTGAAATGTTTTGTTTTTTTGGGATTTTTCCCCTTTTTACTTTTCTCAGGGAAACTCTCTTTCCGGTTCTCTTGAAAACAACCGTCGCATCCAACCCTATTATGTCAATGTCCCTTTGGTATTCCATTCCGGGTATTTCAATGTACTCCTCTATTCCGAATGAAAAGTTGTTTGTGCTTATCTGCTTCTTCTTCAACGAATTGTCCACTGAAACAAGAATTCTTTTCAGGAATTCATCAAGGTTTTTTCTGAGAGTTACCACAACCCCCACTTCCAATCCGGGCCTTACGCCGAGAGAAGGGATTCTTTTTCTTGATTTCATCTTTGAAGGCTTTTTCCCCGTCAGGATTGTAAGGAGCTTGAATCCCTTTTCCAAGGCATCCCCGGTTGCGCCTATGTTAAGGACAATCTTTTCTATTTTTATTTTTCTCATGATATTTTCTTTTTTCATATTATTCAACCACCATAAAGTGTTTAACCAAGACATTTACTTTTCCGTCTTTTCCGGAGATTTCGGCAGTTTTCTCCTTGGAGTTTATTTTGTTTATGACGCCCGTTTTGCCGGCGTGCTTTCCGTCAAATACGAAGGCGTTTGCTTTTTCTTTCAGAGGAAGGCATTTCATCAATTTTTTTCCTTTCAGGCTTATAATGACGGAATCGTTGACCTTGCATTCAATATCCGTAATGAAATTTTTTCCGTCGCTTAGGTTAATCTGCATTTTTTTCCCTCTCAGAATTTTCTTGCCTATGACCTTTGATACTTTTTTCTCGGACTCGGCATTGTCGATATCCTCTATTTTGAACTTTCCGTTTTCAGCGATTGAAATCCTGTAGTGCTTTTTCAGAAGAGGAACCGACATAACGTCAAAAATCAGCACATTTTGCTTTTCACTGGTTACCGGTTTTCCGTTTATCAAAATGTTCTTCGTGTTTATCGCCGCCTTGACTTCTTTTTTGTTTTGGGCAACTTTCAATATGTCCCTCAATATTACCAGAACGGGAATTCCATTTTTTATGCTAAAGCTTGGAACCACAAGGTATGTGGTGCCTTTTCTGTTTATTGGCCATCTCTTCGGCGTTTTTTGTCTTTTTAGGTGCATTTAGTTTTTCCCCTTGTTTTTTTTGTTTTTCAGCCTTTTCTTGTCTTCCAAATTTAATTCCGTTATTTGAAGGTTTGACGGCTTCAGCTTAACATTGACTTTTGAACCGTCCTGTTTTTTGATTTGTATACCTTCAATTATAACATCCGATGTTTTAACTCTGACTTCTGTTACCTTTCCCCGCTTCTTTTTGAATTTTCCCCTTGTGATTCTTACGGTGTCTCCTTTTCTCACAGGAATATTTCTTATCTTGTGCTCTTTTCTCAGCTCTTTTGACAAATTCACGGAAAGGAGTTTTCTTTTTATGTGAAGCGGCGCATTTGCCGTGTACTTTCTCTGCTTTCTCGGTTGTTTGCTGCTTTTCCAGTGTTTGCTGAATTTTTTTTCCATTTTAATATACAAATTGCGCGATTTTTGCGATTTCTTTCCATCTTTCCATGACTTCTCTTGCTATCGGCCCCTTTATTTGCGTTCCTTTAGGATTCCCCTTGTCATCTTTCAGGATTGCAACTGCATTGTCTTCAAATGCGATTCTTTCTCCGTTGTATCTTCGATAAGGCCTTTTTTGCCTGACTACCACTGCGTCGAAAACTTTTCCTTTCATGTCTGGAATGCCTTTTCTTACGCTTACTTTCACCCAGTCGGAGACTTTCGCGCCGACCTGCCTTCCTTTCTTTCCCTTTCCCCTTTTGACGGAGACGAGCTTCACTATTTTTGCCCCGCTGTTGTCGGTTGCAATCAACATCGCCCCAAGATTCAATCCTTTTGTCGCTCTTGCGGATATTGCTTTCATTTTATTTTTCGCTCCTGTCCTTTACTTTTTCTATGACTATGAAATGCACTATTTTGCTTAGCGGCCTGCATTCCCTTATTCTTATCAAATCGCCGACATTTATTTTGTCCGAAATGCAGTCAGGGAGGCGGGCATGGATTTTTGTCTTTGATTTTTTGTATCTTTCGTATTTCCTGACATAAATCATTCTCTCGAACTCGATTACAACCCTTTTCGGAAACTTTTTTGTGACTCTGCCTTCAAAAATTTTCCCCCTAACACTTAGGCTCCCGTGAATGTTGCAGTTTCTGTCATTGCAGATTTTTTCTTTCCCGGCTTCGGCTAGTGAATCTGCCTGCAATCCAACGTTTTTCATTTTTTTCTCCATTTTGTTTTGTGTGTTGTCAGTCGCTTATTGGCAAGGTCCGGTTTTACGCCGTGTCTGCCGAAGCGTATGGCTAATCGCTTATTGACTCTTCGCCGAATCCCATGCTTACCAGGATTTGCCTTACCTTTTTCCGATGATCTCCCTGAAGCTCGACCATGTTCTCCTTGAATGTTCCGCCGCATGCCAGCTCGTTTTTCAGGGCTTTTGCGATTTTTTTTATGTCAATTCCTTTCTCAAACCCGGAAACAATCGTCACAATCTTCCCGTATTTTTTCTTGTCTGTTGTCACATGTATTCTTTGCGCGCTTTTTACAATGCGCTCGCATACACATGCCTGCTGAGGCAGGCCGCATTTTGGGCATATTTCCATGTTATTTATTTGTGCTGAGTATCCTCGCAATGATTTTTTTAATTTCTTTTGCCTTGCTTCCTTTTTTTGAAGCGCTGGCTTTTGACCTGACAAGCTCGAATTTTAATTCCCTGAGTTTCTTTTTCTTTTCTTCCGCGCTCATTTTTGATATTTCCTTTGATTTTAAAGTTGCCATTTTTATTTTTTCCTCGGTGTTTTTGCCTTGGTTTTGGGTTTTTCCTCTTTGGACTTTTCCTCGTTTGCCTTTATCTTGGACAAAAATTCCTCGTTGACTTCAATCCTGTCGCTTAATTTTGCATAAGGTGAAAGAATGCTTACTTTTACGCCGATTGTTCCCGGTCTTGTTTGTGCCTTTGCCTGCGCCCTGTCCACGACTTTTGCAGAGTCCCCAACTTTTTTCAGGAACCCCTGTGCGAATCTCCATGGCTTTGCCCTTGCTCCCGGAACTTTTCCGTTTATTCTTATTTCCACACCCAATGCACCCGCATTCATTATTCTCTGAAGAGTTCTGTATGCAATGACTTTGAACTTTAATGGGCCTGTTTTTTCAAGGGCGAGCGCAATTTCGTCAGCCATAACCTGTGCGTCAAATTCAGGCTCTTTTATTTCCTCTATTTCTATGTGGGGGTTTTCAAGCTTGAATCTTGTCTTTAGGTTTCTTGTCAGCTCCTCTATTTTTTCCCCTCTTCTTCCTATCACCAGCCCAGGCTTGTTCGTCGACAAGATTACTTTTTCACCTATTGGCGTGTACTCTATTCTTACCTTGCTCATTCTTCCCTTTCCAAGATAATTCTTTATGTACTCCCTGACTGAAAATTCGTCCTTTTTGAACTGAATTGTTTTTTTCTCTTCCATTTTATTTTTCTGTTCCGCGTTTTTTTAATTGTGATTTTGCGACTATCCTCACATGAGTTCTTTTCCTCTGTACTCTTCCGAATTTTCCATAAACTTTCTGCCCCGAGTTTGCAATTGCCTCGACAACTACGGGATTTCCAATTTCATTGCTGTTGGCATTTCCGGA
>CAZLQA010000005.1:0-9762 GCA_964561665.1 Candidatus Woesearchaeota archaeon | reverse complement strand
GGACAGGCTCTTCAAAAGCTTTATGAAATGTTCCGCCGTTTTTTTCGGAAATCTTCCGGACATCATCCCTTTTCCTCTTCTGTGCGGGATTTCTCCCTTCATTCTTACGGGAGTTTTCAGTAAAACAACCTTTCCCAAATCATTTATTGCATCGTCTATTTTTTTTCCTTTGATGAACCTGCAGACGGCCATGGATTCTTTTGTGGATATGGGAAGATTTTTTGAATTTACAACAGCCTCTGTTTTTTTCACTTTTGACTTTGATTCCTTTTTTTCCTCGGATTTTTTGTCCTCTGCTTTTGATTCTTTTTCTTTCAAATCACCCTCGCCGCTGCTGGGCTTTTGACTGTTCTCAACCGTCTCACTTTCCCTTTGCCCGATGTTTTCTTTGTCAGATATCTTTCTGGCATTTTTGTTTTTCTTATTGTCAGTTTTATCAATATCCGCGTTAGCGGTGTTTTTTTCTTTCTTTGCCATTTTTTTCTCTTCCTGTTTTTGTTTTTCTTCCATTTTATTTCTTTGATAGTGATTTAGTTCCCTTTGTTGCCCCCACTCCCGCTTTTCCGTGCTTTATTCTTGCTCTTGTCGGCGCGAATTCCCCCAGCTTGTGCCCCAGCATTTCCTCCGTTATTTCTACGGGAATAAAGTTTCTTCCATTATGGACAAGAATCTTCATCCCTATAAGCCCTGGTGAAACTATCAAGTCTCTCAAATGCGTTTTTGCGGCTTTGTTTTTTGCAGTTTTCCTTTTCATTCTTTCCACGAATTTTTCAATGTCCTGAAACTGCCTTAATGCAAATCTTCTCTGCCTCGACGTAAGATATTTTGAAAATTCGCGAATATCCATCCCCTTCAGCTCTTCTATTGTTTTTCCCCTGAACGTGAATTGTTTTTTTCCTGTTTCTTCTTTCATTGTTTTTTACCTTTTTTTCCTCCCTGTTCTTCTTGGCCTTATCAAGCCTACCCTTGCTCCCGCAGGAGCGTTTCTTTTTGCAATCTTTGGCTTTGGATTCTTCCCTCTTCCAGAGCCGAATGGATGATCCACTGCATTAACTTTCACCGCGGAGGTTCTTGGCCAAAGCTTGCTTTTAGCTTTTTTTATGTGATATTTTTTCCCTGCTTTCAGCACCGGTTTTTCAAGTCTGCCTCCTCCCGCAATAACCCCCACAATCGCCCTGCAGTTCTTGTGGAATTTCTTCTCTTTTTTCGACGGCATAAGAACAAATACTTCCTCTCCGACTATCCTGCTTACTGTTGCTGAATTTCCCGCAGATTTTATGAATACCCCTCCATTTCCCGGACGCGATTCAATGCAGTAAACTTGGGTTTTGATTGGAATGTTTCCAAGATTTGTGATGCTTCCATTTTCTATTTTCCCTGAAAAATTAATTTTTTGATTTTCAACCATTTTGTAGAACGCGGGAATGTAAAATATTCCTTCTGAATGCTTTATTTTTGCTAGTGGCGCCGTGTGTCCTCCTGAATCCAGCAGTTTTACGACAACACCCTCTCCTTCCAGCTTTTTGGGGTATTTCAGCCTGTACTTGAACGCGCTTCTCTTGACTCTGTATGTGAAGCTCCCCTTTCCCCTCGCCTGCTGGATTATTCTTTTTCCCATTTTATATCAGTCCCAATTTCGTCGCGACGTCAATCGCTGGAAATTCCTTTTTTAATTTGACATATGCGTATTTTTTTCCGTTCCTTATCTGGGTTCTTATTCCTTCAGTCTTTATTCCAAACATATCTTCAATTTCTTTTTTCAGAATCTCTTTTGTCATATTCCTGCTTGTTTCGAAAGTCAGGACATTTTCTTTTTCAATCAGCATAACTGCCTTTTCAGTTGTCAGTGGCTTAAGGCTCATTTTACTTCCTCCTTGAGATGCTCGGGGATTTTGTATTTTGAATATTCAGGGAAGAGGTTTTTTCCGTAAATTATTCTTGAAAAGCATTCTCCTGTTAACTTGCAGTCCTCAAGGGCGTTGTGGGGATTTCCTTTATGAACTTTCCCTTTTGTGTCCAGGAATACTCTTTTGTCAGGGATTCCGCAAAATTCAAGGATGTTTGTAAGATTCATGTCCGATTCTTTTCCTTTCGTGTCTTTTGCTTCTCTTGTCTTGAACTTCCCGTGAATTTTCTTGTAAATGGTCTGCGCAATTGAATGCAAATCAAATGCCCTGTGCTGCATCGCTTTTTTAAGCCCGTATTTTTTTGCCTTTATCTCGATGAATGCGATGTCAAACTGGGGATTTTGGCATAACAGGTTTCTCATGGGCCTTTTGTTCATCCACGCAAAAAAACTGCTGATTAATTCTTTTTGGGATTGCTTGCCCCCGTCTCTTAGTTCTTCTTCTGTTTTTCCTATTACCTTTAATGCGTCTTCCTCTACTTCGTCTTCATCGTCGATTCTCCCCTCTTCGAGAAATACATTTTTGGGATTGTTCAAATCCACCGCCCCGATCTGCCATATTCCGCAGCTTATCCTGTCCAAGCCCGAGCTTTCAATGTCCATAACCACCGGTTTCATTTTCTTCCTCCATTGTACTTTTCATTTAAATCATTGATTGCATTTTCGGTGTAAATCACCAGCCTTCCCTGCCCGCCTTCAGCCAGGTTTTTAATGCTTAGATTTTTCACGTTTGCAGTTTGAATCAGTCCCGTTTTTATTTTTTCATTTTTTCCAAGGACAATCAACGCACCGGCGTTCTCCTTGTATTTTCTTCCCCTCATCTTTCCTTTTCCCCTTCTCACCGACTTTTTTCTCACTGCAATTTCAAAAAGGTTTCCCTCAAGAATTTTTTTCAGGCTTTCCATTATCTGCTTTGCCTTTAATGAAACAAACTTTCCTTCAACAACAAGCGGGAGATTTTTTATTTCCCCGTTTTTCAGGCTTGAATATTTCTTTTTTATTTCATTCTTATTTGCCGTTGCGCTTATCGCCGATTTCAATGCAATAATCATTTCCTTCTTGTTTATTTTTTTGCTGTTAATCATTCCCAGGATTTTTGGGGGGTGGGCTCTTCTTCCTCCGACGGTTGAAGGAACTGTCGCGCCTATCCATACAAACTGGGAACCCTTTCTTGACATGATTTTTCTTGGAATTCTTGACATTCCTCTCTTGTACTGGCTCTTCCATACATTTCTTGTGTGGATGAGTTTTCCGCTTGCGGAATACTGGTTGCCGGCAAGAGGCGACGGGGAATAAGGCTGCCTGATTTTTTTCGCCTCTAAAATCCTGGATACAATATCTTCGCGTATCTCCGAGGAAAAACACTTTGGAAGCTCCATTTCCTTAAGTTTCTTTCCTTCAACCGATAAAATATTTGCTTTCATCTTAAAACCTCCACAAGCTCGAAGTTCTTTTTTATCTGTTTTTTGGTTTTTCTAAGGGAAGATGTCGCAATAAGCTGCCTTTTTTCAGGGCCCTGAATAGAGCCGTTGACAATTAGATAGTCTGCTTTCACGTCTCCGAAATTTTTTATTTTCTTTAATTCTTCTTTGTTTTCGGATTTTCCCATGTCAATTATTTTGTTGTTGTACAATGCACGGGTAAACATCCCAATCTGTCCCGCCTGTGGCGCCCTGAAGGTGACTCTTGCAGGATGCCATGGCCCGAGGCTTCCCGGTCTTCTTTGCCCCTTTTCGGATTTATGGCTTTTCAGCTTGAGTCCGAATCTTTTTATGGTGCCCTGGAATCCCTTTCCTTTTGTAAGTCCCCTGAAATCAACAAGTTCTCCTTTTTCAAAAACGTCCGAGACGGAGATTTCCTTTCCCATGTTTTCCTTTATGAAATTAACTTTTTCTTCATAGCTTCCGCTCAGCCCTATTTCAGACAAATCAGGAGTTTTCTTTATTCCTGTTTTCTTAACCTGGGAGTAAACTATCACTCTCGCATCATCAAAATCTCCTTTTTTGATGTTTTCAAGAGAATGCTTTTTTGATTTTGGAAACTTTACTTTTTTCTTCAGCTCTTTTTCAAGGTTTTCGGCGAGAACTTCATCCGCAACCTTTCCGTTTTTGTAGAATCTTGCGGAGAAAATCTTCATCGGGGGGCATTCAAGAACTGTAACGGGAATGATTATGTTTTTCCCCTTTGTCATTGAGTGAAGAGTGTTATTCTTGACTAAAGCGGATAGCATGCCAACCTTGTAACATATGAATCCCTTAAGGGTTTTTTTAGAATTAATTGGCTCCCAGTTGACACTAGGCAAAAACTTTCTGGCTCGTTTCCTCGGCCAAAACTGCAAACTTCCCTTTCTCGGCGATGCTCTTGTACCCATTTCTTAATAGTGCGGATAACATTTTATCTATCCCTGGAATGCAATTGAGAGAAAATCGAGGTTTTTAAAGTTTTACAGGGGGAAGATTGCTAAATATTAGGGTGTTATATTAAAATAGGAAAAAGAAATTGATTTAAACCTAACAAAAAGGTTAACCCCCAAGAACAAATATAGCAGTAGTTAGTTTTTTCATTACAAACATAACATTTTTGAATTTTTGTATATTTCATTTTAAATATTAGCGGGGAGTTTATCATACATTTTTTTAATTTTTTAACTATTTTGGGATTATCTTTGTATTCTCCTATAAGTTCTTTAATTGCCTCTTTTTTAGCTTTATAACTCAGTTTTATAATAATTTTATCTATTTCTTCCATATTGAAATTAATTCTATTCTTTGTTTAAAGGTTGTTATCAGATTTATGAAAATCATCAAAAAATAACATTAAAATTTACCTTTTTGGATAAATATTTAGAATAAAATATTTTACAATCCCCTTCCCTAACAACATTTATATACTTGCTATAACAACCATATAGTATGGAGAAAACAACGATTCAGATAAGTCAGGAAACGCTGAACCGCATGAAGAATCTTAAAAGCCACGAGAGGCAGTCTTATGACGAGCTTCTTAACGGAATTCTTGACAATATCGAAGACGAGGGACTTTCCGAGGAAGAGATAAACGAAATACAATCGGCTTTGGAAAACGTCAAAAGAGGAAAGATTCAGTCGATAGAGGAAGTTGCAAAAGAACTCGGAGTCATTTTAAGGAAATAAAATGTATTCAATACAAATTGAGGAGAATGCAAAAAAATTCCTCAAAAAATTGAACAAACACGAAGCAGATATTATTCTTAACAAGATTTATTCAATAAGGGAAAATCCATTCAGATTTCTTAAAAGACTGAAAGGGGGGAAGTTGTGGAGGCTGAGGATAATGAAATATTGCGCCGAAATGGACGTTGTTGTTTCAGGCAATAAGATTATTGTGTTAAGAATAGGGCGCAGAAAAAATATTTATGATAATTAAGTTTTAGCCTTTTTTCTTTTCTGTATCATGCCTCGAACTCCAGCTCGCTCACGACTTTTTTCCCGTCAATCATCGCATTCCTTATTATTCTTCCTTTTCTTTTTGATTCTTCGCGGATTTTTGCGAAGTCCTTTTCCTTTTTCAGACTCTCAGGAATGACTATGCTTTCAATAAGGAAAGTGTGGTTAATCTCTGCTTCTCTGTAACTTGGTTTTTCAAAAACAAAACCTTCTCCGATTTCCCTGTCATTGGTTATTATCTTGCAGAAATCCGCCTTTGGATTTTCATCTCCCTTCCCCGGCTTTCCCGACTTTGGAGCTTTTGGTTTTATTTTTAATTTGTTTTCTCCAACTTCAAAGCTCAGCGCAAAAAAATTCTTAGGCATGTCGTTTATCAGTTTTATTATTTCATCTCCGGACATCTCGCCGTCAAGAATGTATTTTTTGACTCCCTGAAACTGCTTTATTTCCTTGTAATTTATTTTGCCTTTCAAATCCATCGTGGAAACAATCACTCCAGTGATATTTGTTTTTCCACTCCCGAGTTTTTCCGCCATTTCCCTTACAAGTTCGTTTGCAAACTCCGAGGAAGTGTTTATTATGTATTTTCCCCTGGAATTCTCCCTTGCTGAATTTCTGAAATTGCATATGCACCGAGTTGTCAAATTTTTTTTCGTGTATTTTTTTCAAAAAATTCATAAAAATCCTAGGAAGATTCTCTTTTTAACTTTTTCTTACAATAGTTTTATAAATTTGGTTCATTTTCAGAACGCATGGAAGAGGAATATCTCAAGAGGGTTATGATTACCTCCGTATTGGTGGTTTTGGCAGTTCTCGTTTTTCTTATAACCAAGCCGATTATCCTTCCGTTGGTTTTCGGGCTGATATTGGTTGTTGTTTTTGCGCCGATGCATGACTGGCTCCTGAAGATTGTCAAGTCCCAAACTCTTTCAGCGTCAATAATATGCGTTCTTTTGATTCTGGTCATCGTGCTTCCCTTTTGGTTTTTGACACCCATTCTCATACAGCAGTCTTTCAACATATACCAAACTTCACAGCAAATAGACATAATGATTCCATTAAAGGAATTATTTCCCTCTTTTTTTGCCTCGGACCAGTTTTCAAATGAGATTAGCTCGATTATATCCAACTTCATAACAAAAGTAACCAATGCTTTTGTGAATTCTCTTTCACAACTGATTATTAACTTTCCGACAATATCTCTTCAGTTTTTTGTCGTGTTTTTTACTTTTTTCTATGTTTTAAGGGACAAGGAATATTTTATAGAATATGCCAAAAACATAATCCCGTTCGCGAAAGATGTGAAGGAAAAGCTTTTCAAGTCCTCAAAGGAGATGATTTTTTCCGTGATTTTCGGGCAGGTATTTATAGGAATCATTCAGGGAGTTGCCGTTAGCCTGGGCTTTTTTATTTTCGGGATAAACAATGCATGGCTTTTCAGCCTTCTTGCGGTTCTTGCGGGAATTTTTCCAATAATTGGAACCACGATAGTCTGGCTGCCTATTGTGATTTACCTTTTCATTGCGGGGAACACCACTTCTGCAATAGGTATAACTTTTTTCGGAATATTTTCCAATTTTATTGATAATATAATCAGGCCTATTTTTGTCTCTAGATTCGCCCATATGCACCCTCTTCCAATTTTGATTGGCATGGTGGGAGGAGTCTTCTACTTTGGAATTCTCGGGTTCATCCTCGGGCCTCTGATAATTGCATATGCATTCATAATGATTGAGATTTACAGGGGAAAACAAATCACCGGAATTTTTATACACGAAAATCTAAAATAATCTTTAAATGGAACTGAAAGTAAAATTTCTGAAATGGACTGCGGGGCTTCCCGTGGCTATGCTGAGTTCTGAAACGGCTGCGGAGATAGGCATCCGTCCGCAGAGCATGGTGCTGATAAAGACTCTTTCAAGAAATCCCAAAAAAATTTCCTCAGTTATTGACATAATTGAAGACTCCCTTAAAAAAAATGAGATTCTCGTTTCTTCGGAAATAAGAAATAAAATGGGGCTGAAGAGAGGCCAAAAAGTGGATGTTAACCTTCCCCCTCTGACAAAAAGCCTCACATTCATAAAGAAGAAGTTGAACGGAAGAAGGCTGTCAAACAGCGAAATAAACGAGATTGTGAAGGATGTGGTGAGCAATTCCCTTTCCGAGGTGGAGATTTCCCTTTTTGTTGCGGGAATGTGCAAGGAAGGAATGACAGAAAAGGAAATAATATACATGATAAAGGCAATGCTGAAGCACGGAAACAAATTGAACTTAAAAGGAGAGTACATAGTCGACAAGCATTCCATAGGCGGCGTTCCCGGAAACAGGACAACGCCGATTGTTGTCTCAATATGTTCGGCTGCCGGCTTAATCTTTCCGAAAACTTCCTCGAGGGCGATAACCAGCGCCGCCGGAACGGCGGATGTCATTGAAACCATAGCAAGAGTTGATTTTTCAATACCCGAACTTAAGAAAATAATAAAGAAGACAAATGCATTCATGGTGTGGGGAGGCTCTCTTGAGATGGTTCCTGCGGACTCGAAGATACTGAATGTGGAAAAAATGCTTACCATAGATCCAAGATCCCAGCTTATTGCCTCCATAATGTCAAAAAAACTTGCCGTCGGAAGCAAGTACATTCTTATAGACATTCCAAGCGGAAAAAATGCAAAAATAAGCAGGCAAAAAGCTAAAATTATGAAGAGGGACTTTCAGGATCTCGGCAGATATTTTCATAAAAAGCTGAGGTGTGTCATCACCGACGGCAGTCATCCAATAGGAAAGGGCATCGGGCCATGCCTGGAGCTTGTTGACGTGATAAAAGTCCTTAATCCAAATGAGCAGGGGCCGAAGGATTTGGAAGACAAGGCGCTGTTCCTTGCGGGAGAAATTCTTGAGATGGTGGGGAAGGCAAAAGAAGGAAAGGGGGCTGAACTTGCAAAGGAAGGGCGCAGGAAGGAAGTTTCAGGAGAATAAAGGAGGCAAAGTTCAAAAGAGACATAATCTCAAAACACGGCGGAAAAATCACAGAGGTAAACAATAAAAGAATAGTGGAGATGGCGGGAATTCTTGGCTGTCCAGCAGACAAATTTTCCGGAATTTATCTTCATCTTAATGTCAATGACAGGCTTAAGAAAGGGGACAAAATTGTGACGCTTTACTCGGAAACAAAATCCAGGATTGCAGATGCGTTAAAATTTTACAGGGAAAGCAGCCCTTTCAGTATAAAATAATTTTTAAACTTGGATTTCTCCATTTATTGATGAGTGAAGAATACAGGAGAAAACTTGCCGAGTACTTCAGGAAAAATATTTCAAAAGGATATACGGAGGAGTCTTTAAAATGGGCGCTGATAAGGCAGGGTTATTCCAGGCACGACATTTTAAGGGCTTCTGAGCAGGCGAAGAAAGACTCCATGAAGGAAAAATCCGCAGGCAAGGAGAAGCCCGTGATTAAGTATGAATTTTTTGATTCCAAAAACCAGCCGGTAAAACCCAAAGCAGGAAAGTTGTCTTCGTTTGTCAGGTTTCTTAAGGATTTGTTTTCATAAGATTTATTTGGATAACTAGATATCATTTTACTTGTTAAACAAAAAGACTCACTCCGAGATTACGCATACGCTTCACGAAACACTGAATACACCAAGATTTTACCAATAAGCGATTAGCCATATGCTTCAGCAGATACTGAATAACTTTTCATTCGTTCGCTTAGCGAGGACACCAAGGTTTCCTTCGCTTAACCTTCCTTTAAATGTTAATATAAAAAGTTGTTTTCTATTAATTAGTTCTTTTATTAATTGCGAAGCCGAAGACGAGCAGAATTTCAATAGAAATCTTTTTAATTCTCTCTTGCTGTGAAAGTCTGAGCCGCCATGCGGAGAATGGTATTCCACCTGGTTTGAGCCCAGGGCCCTTACGGGCATCCAGGTTCGATTCCTGGTGGCGGCGTTTTTTAAAAAGCCTGTGGAGGGATTTGCACCCCCGACTTCTTGATTACGAATCAAGCGCTCTGCTGACTGAGCTACACAGGCATCTGATAATTTATAATTAGAACCCATTATAAAATTTCCTAAAGTTCGAACTAGTAAAGAGACTTGCCTGCTTTCAAAAATAATTCTTCAACCGAATAATGCAGACAAGCCCTCTGCTGCAGCTTCTTTCTTTTCTTCCTTTGGCTTCTCTTCTTTCTTTCCGCCTTCTGCCGAAGGGGCTCCGCCGGAAACAGGCGCTGCCGCAACCAAACTTGCGGATTCTAGTTCCTTTTCTATGTCAACACCTTTCAAACTGGCAACAAGAGATCTGACTTTTGAGCCGTCAGTCTCTGCGCCGGTTGCTGCAACAACTTTCTTTACGTTCTCTTCGTTCACTTCCTTCCCGAGCTTGTGCAACAAAAGTGCCGCGTATATGTATTCCATTTAATTTTTTTCCT
>CAZLQA010000004.1:18880-31825 GCA_964561665.1 Candidatus Woesearchaeota archaeon | reverse complement strand
GGGGGTGCATTTTTTTCGGCCCGTATACTGCTGCTATTGCAACCGTGTCTCCGAATGAGAACAAAGCCGAGCCGTCTGCGTTCGGCACCACGCCGACTTTTGCCTTCATCTCCCGAATCTGGTTGAATTTTCTTCCGTCGGTTCTTTTGAATCCCGTGTCTTTTTCTTTTGTCATTTTTTCTCCTTTTCAAACCACTTTTTTACTTCGTCGGTTAGTCCGTCGATGTAGGACTTTTCCGTTATGAAAATTATTGCCTTTTTTGCAAGAAGCTCGTTTTCTATTTTTTCCCCAAAAATCCATACAAATCCGTTTTGTCCCACGGTTATTTCGCATTTTGTCTCCTCTTTTATGAGGTTTATCATGCTTCCCTCTTTTCCTATCACTCTTGGGACTTTGTTTGAATTTATTTTTACTATCATTCCTTCTTCTATCTTTCCAAAACCCCTTCCCTTTATTGTTAAATCAATGCTTTTCTTGTTTGCCTCGGTTATTTTTGCAATTACCATGTCTCCCATGTCAAGAACCTCGCTCATGCTGTTTTTGTTTACATACCTTGGAACCTCGCTCAGGGATAGAAATGCATTTTCCGTGACGTCAATGTCCACAACCCATCCGCTGAAAGTTATGTTTTCCACTTTCCCTATTACAACATTTCCTTTCCTCGGCTGGTAAACTCCCGAGAGGGGTATGACTTTCACAAGCCCGTTCGACTCCTCCGAAAGCCCGTATCTCATTGCCACGACGTCTTTGCCTTTTCTTTCAGTATTTTCTCCGGGAAGAAATTTCTCCCCTGTAACGATTACCTCTCCTGGTATCACAACTGTTCTGTTAGTCATTTTTACCTCCTGTATATGAATCACAACCTTCACAATATTCTGTAGAGATTAACCCTCTGGGTCTACGAGGGTTTGAACAAGCAACCCCCTCTTTTGTGTGTTTCACATATGGGCATATGTTAATCCTTGATTGTATTCCCGGAGTATGGCCTCTTTCTCCGCTAGAAGTAATTGCTTCTCTCTCACTCATTAAGAATCCTATTCCCATCTTATTCGCTAATCTCCTCTGTCAAGATGCTTCCTTGCGTCGCTGAATTTAATTTGTCGTAAAAGTCCATGATTATTCCGGAGGGAATTCTTACGACAGCTTCCAAATCGCCGTTGTCCAGCCATTTTTCTTTTTCCTTGTATTGATTTATTATTCCGTAGGTTTTTCCGGTGTGAACTGCGGGAATTATCAGCTTTATTTTTTTCGCCTCGATTTTTATGGGAAGGATTCTGCTTATCTCCTTAAGTATCTCGGCAATCTGGCTTTCAACGGGAATATTTTTTACTTTGACATTTGCCTCTTCCAGCGCGGATTTTATTCTTTCGGGAGTTATCGGATTTCCCGTCCTTGAGTCAATGGAATTTCTTGCCAAGAAGTCAACAACCCGCCTGTATTTTTTATCTTTCTCCTCTTCTCTGTGCTCCTGGGTTACGAGAATCTCCCCCGATTTTACTATTTTCTGCGCGATTGCGTTTGCATCCTCTGTTCCGAAACATTTCATGAGTTCCGATTCGGAAGCCTTGAAGCCCTTTTTTGAATCGCTAAATATTGTTTCAATCTCCAAAAAATCGGAGTTTGAGCTGTCTTTCTTAAACTTCAATGCCCTGTCCATGTCGACTATAACCTCGAAATTTTTCCCTTTTTGCTTTATTCTGGCCAGCGTTTGCGTCATATTAATTTATTTTGTAAAATTCTTTAATTCTTCACCTTCAAGTTTTTCTATCTTAACGTCGTCTTTTTTTATATAAACAAGCTCAAACCTTTCTGCCTTGAACTTATTGCTTTGGCTTTCCCTGAAAATATTCAGCGCTATTTTTGCGCCCTTTTTTATTGTAAGGCTTTTTTCGTATTTTTCCCTAAGGGATTCCTTTATTTTTTCGTCGTTTTCGCCTATTGCATTCGCGTGGTATGAAAAGTAATTCCCGGTTACATCGCTTGTGTAAATTTCCGGTTTCCCTGAGTTTATTCCGGCAATCATCATTGACACTCCGAAAGGCCTTGCGCCGCCGTATTGCGTGAACTGCTGTTTTATATTTGAGATTTCTTTTATTATTATTTCGGGCTCTATAGGGGAGTCGTAAGTCACCCTGTGCTGCTGGGCGAGAAGCTGGGCTTTTTCCACAAGCATTCTCGCATCCGCAACAATTCCGGCGGAGCTTGCGATTATGTGGGAATCAATCTCGCTTATTTTGCTTGAGGATTTTTTGACCATTAAAGGCTCCTCAATTCTCTTGTCTGCAAGTATCATCACGCCGTCAGAGCAAACCATTCCTATGCTCGAGCTTCCGAGCCTTATTGCCTTTTCCGCATACTCCACCTGAAGAAGTTTTCCTTCGGGGGAGAACATGGTTGCTGTCCTATCATAGCCCATTGCCTGATGCTGCAAGTCTGTTGGCATTTCCATTTTAATCAAATTCTCCGTTCATTTTTTAATTTAAAGAAGGACATAATATTAAAAACTTTTTCCTTTCTTTTCTCAAGATTTTTAAAAACTCCTGATTTAAAAGGTTTTTGGTTCCAAAAATCTTGGGCTATTTTCCCAAACCCCTGAGAGTTCCCGACACCTTTTCCACCGAGATTTTTTCCCTAAAAACCGCGAAACTTGCCCTTACTGAATTGACTGCTTCGCGGTTTACGCAGATTACCGCAGAATCCTTTGATGTTTTAATCCAGCTTAATCCTGTCTTGGACATGCCCAAAATCCCTATAAAGTCCAGAATTGCCCTCTCGGCATTTGACTTCAAATTACTTCCATTAAGAAGAAGATACCTTTTGTTCTCCCGCATTGACGGCTTAAGGGATTTTAACGGCATTAAATAATAACGGAAAAGTAATTTATATTTTTATTGATAACAAAACCAACAACACAAATTAATGCATAAAAATTCTTAAAAGAATTTTTAAACTCTTTTTACGACATAAAAGAAAAAGATGGAAATTTATTCTGTAGGCGGTTACAGCGAAGTCGGGAAGAACATGACTGCCGTAAAAACAGGCGAGGATGTTTTCATATTTGACGCGGGATTTTACATGCCTGCCATTGTAGAAATGCAGGAAAGCGAGAAAAAGGACTACTCCGAAAAGGCGTTGAGAAACAAAAAAGCCCTGCCGGATGATTTGATGCTGGACAATCTTAGATTGAGGAATAAAGTCCGCGCAATTTTTCTCAGCCACGGGCATCTTGACCACATCGGGGCTGTTGCTTATTTGAGCTACAGGTACAATGCGCCGGTAATCGGCTCTCCATACACTATTTCAATACTTAAAAAAATTCTTGAGGACGAGAAAAAGACAATCCCTAACCAAATAAAATCCATAAAATTGGACTCATCCGTTGACATAAAAGGAAAAAGCTTCAATTACAAGGCGGAGCTGATAAACATGACTCATTCGATTCCCCATTCTGTTATGACTGCTCTCCACACAAAAGAGGGAATTGTGGTTTATGGAAATGATTTCAAGCTTGACAATACTCCCGTAATGGGGAATCCTCCAAATTACAATTCAATAAAAAGAATTTCAAAACAAGGGGTGAAAGTTGCGATTCTTGATTCTTTATACTGCGGGCACGAAGTCAAGACTCCAAGCGAGAGAGTTGCAAGAAACATGGTTGAGGAAGTTTTTCTTACAATAAAAAATGAAAAAACCGCGGTTTTTGTCACGACTTTTTCTTCCCATATTGCAAGGCTGAAGAGCATTGTTGAATTCGGAAAGAAGATGAACAGGGAAATAATATTTCTTGGGAGAAGCCTTGAGAGGTACATCTCCGCGGCAGAAAAGATAAGCCTTGCTCCTTTCAGGAAGGACATACAGATAAAATCTTACAAGAATCAGGTTGCCTCAACTCTTAAAAAAATTAGCAGGCAGAGGGAAAAATATCTTGTTGTTTGCACGGGGCATCAGGGAGAGCCCGGAAGCATTCTTGACAGAATTTCAAGGAAAAAACTGCCTTTTGAATTCAGAAACAGGGACAACATCGTCTTTTCCTCTAAAACTATTCCCGTTCCTGTAAACATAGAAAACAGGGCGATTTTGGACAAGAGGCTGAAAAAGGCAATGGTGAGAATTTTTGATAATGTTCATGTTTCAGGACATGGAGGGAAGGAGGATTTGAGGGATTTAATCTCTTTTTTGAATCCAGAGAACATTATTCCTTCTCACGGCGCAACGCTTCAGATGAAGCCGATGTTGGAACTTTCAAGGGAGCTTGGATATTCAAAAAATCAATGTCATTTGATGGAGGACGGGAAAAAACTGGTGCTTTAAAATGAAGGAAAACATACTGGAGGGATTGAAGTTTGCAATTTCAAAGGGAGATTCTTTGCAGGAAGCAATGCAGTCCTTTTACAATGCAGGATATTCGAGGGAAGATATAGAGTATGCCGCGAGGGAATTGCAGGACCAATTCCGTACGGAGCAAATAAAAGGCATTCATGCAGTCGGCCCTTACAATGCAAATCCAAAAGCAGAAGAGGAATATTCCCCGGACATTAAAGGTTCTGCCGGGCAAAGCGAAAGCGAACCAGTTTCAAAAGATCTTCAAATTCAAAAAGTTTCGGACTATGGTTCTGCCGAAAATCCTAAAAAGAAAATGATAATCCTCATAGTTGTTTTGTTGGTTATTCTTGCCGTTGTTCTTGCAGGAATTTTTTTCTTCAGGAGCAGTTTGATTTCTTTGTTCAACAAATTCTGGGGATGAATTTTATTTTAAGTTTTGTTTAAAAGCGATTACTTCATTTGATTTGTTAAACAGAAATGGCTCACTCCGCGATTACGCATACGCTTCGCGAAACACTGAATACACCAAGATTTTACCAATAAGCGATTAGCCATATGCTTCGGCAGACACTGAATAACTTTTCATTCGTTCGCTTGTTGATGTAAGCTATTAGTACAAAACAAGTTAGTTTTTAGTTAAGTTATTTTGTTAATCGCGAGCAGGGTTGATGGCAGAAGCGAGCCAATTATTTCTCCCATCATAACTATTTTTAAATACTTCATCATTGAAGGTATTTTATGGTGAAATTTGCCCATATGGCTGATGTGCATCTTGGGGGGTGGAAACAGCAGCCGTTGCAGGACCTGAATTTTAAGTCGTTCCAAAAAGCGGTTGACATATGCATTTCCGAGAAAGTCGATTTCGTGCTTATAGCCGGCGACTTGTTTGATAACTCCTTTCCGTCAATAGATATTCTGAAAGAAACTTTTGCGGAGTTCAAAAAGATTAAGGACTGCGGAATTCCTTGCTTTATAATTGCAGGAAGCCATGATTATTCCGTTTCGGGAAAGACATTTCTTGATGTTCTTGAAAAGGCGGGATTCTGCAAAAACGTCGCTGATTTCGAGGAAACGGAAAGAGGATTTATTTTAAATCCGGTAATCCACAAAAACTTTGCGTTTTACGGATATCCTGGGAAAAAATCCGGCTTAGAAGTAAAGGATTTGAAAAACCTGAAGCTGCGGGAAACAGATGAAAAATTTTTCAGGATTTTGATGCTTCACACGACGCTTGACAGGGTTGTCGGCAGCCTTCCAATAGACTTTGTTGATTCGTCCGGATTGCCGGACGCGGATTACTATGCGCTCGGGCATATTCATGTTATATACAACAAAGAGGGATTTGTTTATCCCGGGCCGTTGTTTCCAAACAATTTTGCGGAGCTGGAAAAATTAGAACATGGGAGTTTTTGCATAGTTGATGCGGATGCTGAAAACCGCTCGTACTCGCTTAAGAAAATTGAATTGAGGATAAAGGAAGTTGAGCAGATTGCCCTGAAAGTAAAAAATGCCGTGACAGCCACCGAAGAAACGATATATGAACTGAGCAAAAAAAATCTGGAGGACAAAATTGTGCTGTTGAGATTTGCGGGAGAGCTGGAAAACTCAAAAATATCCAATATTAATTTCAAATTAATAGAGGACTTTGTTATGAAAAAAGGGGCTTATTTTGTTTTAAGGAACACTCATGAACTCAGGGAAAAAGAGGAAACCATTGAGGCTGAGCTCAAGGAGGAAAATGTGGGGGAAGAGACAATGAAAGCATTTCTGGAAAAAAGAGCCTCGAAATTCAATGATTTTGCGGAAAGCCTTATCCATTCCCTGTCCGCGGAAAAGCAGGAAGGTGAAACTTCAGATGATTTTTCCAGAAGAATTTTTGAAGAGTCAAGAAAAATACTAAATTTTTAAAATGAAACTAAAAAAGATAATCCTGAACAACATCAGGAGCTATGAAAATCAGGAAATTAACTTTCCGGAAGGTTCCACCCTTCTGTCGGGAGACATAGGCTCCGGAAAGACTTCAATACTTTTGGGCATAGAATTCGCGCTTTTTGGAACGCAACCCGGGCAGAAAGGCTCGGCTTTGCTGAGAAATGGAAAAAATTCAGGGAGGATAACTCTTGAATTTGAGATTAACGGAAAGGAAATAATCATTGAAAGGAACTTGAAAAAAGGCAAGACTATCTCGCAGGACACTTGCTATGCAACCATTGACGGCTCCAAAACGCAACTTTCCGTCATGGAGCTAAAGAGCCTTATTCTGGAAATGCTTAATTATCCGAAGGAATTCTCGAAAAAACAAAATCTCCTGTACAAATTCACCGTTTATACCCCTCAGGAAGAAATGAAGCAGATAATCATGCAGGATTCCGAAACAAGGACAAACACCATAAGATACATCTTCGGAATTGAAAAGTACAAGCAGATAATCGAAAACGCAGGCATTGTTTCCTCAAAAATAAGGGAAGAAAAAAGAGTTATGGAATCCGTTGTTTTGGGCTTTGAATCTGACAGGGAAGAACTTGCAAAAAAAGAAAATGAAATCTCAGAGAATGCCCTTAATTTAATATCAATTGAAAAGGAATTTTTGTCGGTTGCGGAAGAAAGAAAAAAGCGCAGGGAAGAAATGGACAAAATACTTGAGAAAGTGGAAAAGAAAAACATGATTGCAAGAGAGATTGAAAAGAACAGGATAATAATCTCGGGAAAGAAAGAAAATATATCCAACAATCTGGATAACATGGAGCAGTTTAAAAATCAGGTGGAAATTCTGAAAAAATTGGGCTTTGATGCCTCGGAGATTTTTAGGATTGAGGAGGATGTTTCAATGAAGAAAAAAAATAAAGAGGAACTCGGAGAAACTCTTTTGAAAGTTTCATCAGAGATAAACTCTCTTGCAATAAGGAATCAGGAAAACCAAATAGTAAAGGAAAGGATAATCCACATTGAAAACTGCCCGACTTGCCTCCAGAAAGTGAATTTGGATTACAAGAAAAATATTTTTAGCAAAATTGAGTTGGAAATGTCAAAGAATAATGAAAACATCTCAATTCTAAATGCGGAGAGAGAAAAACTTCTTGGAAAAATAAAGGAAATTAACGGGGAAATTCTTTCCCGTGAGAAGAAAGTGCAGGAGCTTAATATTTTAAGCATCCGCGTAAGGGGAATTGAGGAGAAGAAAATGCAAATGCAAAAAATACAGGAGCTTAACCATTCTCTTGAAAAGGAAATCGAGGAGCTTAATCTCCGGATTAACATACTGGCTGATTCTCTTTCTGAATTTGAGGGATTTGAGGAATTGCTAAAACAAAAAAAACTTGATTTTGATGATGCATCAAGGAAGGAAAGAATTGCCGAGATAAAACTTGCCGAGTTAAAAAGGGAGATTCTTGTTTTATCAAAATACATAGAAGTGATTAAAGAAAAACTGAGAAAATCAGAGGAAATCAAAAGAAAGATAAATTATCTTGTTGAAATAGAGAACTGGATTTCCACCGACTTTATCAATCTTGTTTCGCTTATAGAAAAAAACATAATGATAAAGCTTAAGTCCGAATTTTCAAGGATTTTCTCGGAATGGTTTTCCATGCTTGTTTCAGAGTCCTTTAACGTCTATGTTAGGGATGATTTTACCCCCGTAATCGAGCTTCAGGATTATGAGCTTGATTATCCTTACTTGTCCGGTGGAGAGAGGACTGCCGTTGCTTTGGCTTACAGGCTCGCCCTAAACCAGTTAATAAATTCTGTATTGAGCAACATTGAAACAAAAGACATTGTTATCCTTGACGAGCCGACAGACGGATTTTCAGACCAGCAATTGGATAAGATGAGGGATGTCCTGAACCAGCTTAATGTGAAGCAGCTGATAATAGTGAGTCACGAGCAGAAAATCGAGGGTTTTGTCGAGAATATAATAAAATTAAGCAAGGAAGACGGAATCTCAAGGATTGAATTTTAGTCATATTTTTCCGAGTTTTTTTGCCAGTTTCTCCGTTTTGTCTAGCAATGCCCCGACTTCTTTTATTCCCCCGGACCAAAATTCTTTTTTTGTTATGTCTATTCCTATTTCCATGAATATATCCTTTGGGGATTTTGACAGCCCCTGAGACATGAATTTTTTCACTTTTTCTATGTACTCTGGATTTTCCCTGACTTTTTTCTGGAGGGCTTTTGAAATTATCAATCCGGATGCGTAGGAATAAACATAAAAAAATCTTCTTATGTGACTCCAATAAACCCACCAATTTTCGCTCCCCTCCGACTGCTCCACAAAATCACCCATATAATTTTTCATGTGTTTTTGGAATATCTTTCCTATTTCTTCCTTTGACAAATATCCATTTTTCCTGAACTCCGCGTGAAGCTCCTTTTCAAAAGCGTAGCATGAGATTTGCCTTATGATTGTCGAGACATCGTCGTTTAATTTTTCCATCATTATCGCAAGCTTTAACTCGTCATCGGAATTTTTTATAAGCTCTTCCAGGACAAAATCCTCCATGAAAGTGCTTGCCACCTCCGCCGTTGAAGTGGGTGTTCCAAAATAAATTGCATCCTGATTATCTTTGACAAATTCGTTGTTTATTGCGTGCCCAAGCTCGTGCGCAATTGTCATCACATCCTTTAACTTGCCGGTGTGATTAAGCATGACATATGAGGGATTTTTCTTCAGCATATAGACGCAGAAAGCGCCGCCGGATTTTCCTTTCCTTGGAAAAACGTCTATTTGCCCGTTCTCCGAGAATTTTTTTAATATCTCAGAGAACTTCGGATCCAATTTGGAAAAAACTTTGTTGACAAGGTTTATGGAATCCTTGTAATTGTATTCTTTTTCCGCAGAGTCATAAGGCACGTTTCTTTCGTGATATTTCAGCTTCTTCAGTCCGAGAAGCTTTGATTTAAGTCCGTAAAATCTTCTTGATATGCCGAAGTTTTCCGTGATGGCTTTTGTTAAAGCGTCAACTATTTCGGCGCTTATGTCGTCGGCAATCAGCCTTGACTCCTCGGGTTCAGAGAAGCCCCTTAATTCGTCATTTATTTTCTTGTCCAGAAGGACTGCGTTAATTTCAGATTCTGCGATATCGGCGTATTTTGCCAAAATTTCATTAAGGGCTTTTGCGGCGGAATCCCTGACTTCCTTTTTCTGGCGGTTTATCATTCCAAACAAGTCAGAGAATGTTTTTTTTCTTGTTTTCAAGTCAGGCTCGTCAACAACCTCCATTTCCTCTTTCGCAAGGAAACTTTCAGTCATGTTCACCCACATTGAGTAGGATGGCGTTGACTTGAGATTCATTATTTTTTCTTCGCTTTCTGAAAGGACATGCCTTGCGTTTTCAAACAGTCTCTTCAGAAAATGCCTGTATTTTTCCATAATTTTTGAACCCAAAAAAATTTCCTGTCTACTTGCCGGAATTTTGGAGATTCTTAATTCAAAAAAGGACATTTCATTTTCTATTTTTTGGGAAAATTCCTCTATTTTGAGAAATTTTGCCTTCAATTCAGGGTCGTTCTGGTTTTGCTGGGTTTTTAGCCAGTAGAACATGAACTCGTCATGGTGCGCTCCGTAATCCTTCATCCATTTTTCATAATCTTCCAAAGCCTCCTTCATCTTTTCGGGGATTTCAAGGTAATCCTCCCTATTTTTCCATTTTTCCGCGAAATTGTCCGTTGCTTTTTTCCAATGAATCCTTTTTTCTCCGAAACCGCCTTCTTTCCCAAGCGGGGAAAAGTCCCACTCTGTTTTTTCCGTGTTTATTTTTTCCATAATGGTTTTTACCAAAACTTCTTTAAATTAATTGCTGTTTTTTGAAACAGAAAACTTTATAAAATACTAAAACCCATTAATCCCACAAGGTAAATTTATTCTATCCTGATTACTACTATTAAAATGGATACAGAATTAAAAAATTCAATACTGAAAACGGGAACGACAATTCTTGGAATTGTTTGCAAAGACGGAGTTGTGATGGCTGCGGACAGGCAGGTTACGGCGGGAAATATTGTGCTTTCAAAACATGAAAAAAAGGTTTTCCCTATTTTGGATTATTTGATTGTTGGTGGAACTGGGTATGCGGTGGATATACAAAGAGTTCCAAAAATACTTGGGGCTGAATTAAAGCTCAAGGAGCTTCGCTCGAAGTCAAGGCCTTCTGTAAAGCAGGCGGCTTCTTTGCTGGCCCAGCTTAATTATTCGGGCTCAAGAAATCCTTCAATGATTCCCCAAATGGCAGGATTTTTGCTTGGAGGATTGAACGAAGACGGAACAGCGGAATTATATTCCGTAGAGCCTATCGGAGGTGCTTACAAAGTTGAAGATTATGACGCAAACTTCGGTTCAGGAATGCCGTATGTTCTCGGACTTTTGGAAAGGCAGTACAAAAAAGGGATGGGCGTTGAAGAAGGCGTGAAGCTGGCAATTGAAGCTCTTAAATCTTCAACACAGAGAGATACTGGAAGCGGTTACGGAATTGATGTTTACACTATTACCAGAGAGGGAATTAAAAAGGTAGTTGAACAGACAATCGAGCCTAATTACAGAGACGACAAAGAAGAATAGTTTTATTATCAATTCATAAATAAGATACTCAATTAAATAAATTTCTTCGTGATTTCCATCAAGGTGCAGAAAGAAATCACAATTCCGCGCCAAAAGGAAAGGTTAAGCGAAGGAAAACGTAGTTGTTCTCGCAAATGGACATACTGAAAACAATAAAGGAAAAGCTTGAAGGAAGAATAACAGACGCCAGTTTTGAAGGTGCAAACATAGTTCTCTACACTGAAGACGAGAAGTTTTTCAGGGAAGGCGAGCCTGAAATAAAAAAGATTGTAAATGAAATAAAGAAGAGAATAGAGCTCCGCGCGGACGGAAAGATTCTTCTCCCTCAGGAGGATGCTGAAAAGAAAATCAGAAGCATAGTCCCAAAGGAAGCGGACATAACCCAGATAATTTTTGACATTCACAGAAGCATTGTTGTTATAGAGGCAAAAAAACCCGGCATGGTAATAGGAAAACAGGGAAGCGTTTTGGATGAAATTAAGAGGACAACCATGTGGAACCCGCAGGTTCAGAGGGCCCCGGCAATAAAAAGCCAGATTGTTGAAAATATCAGGGAGGTGTTGTATGCAAACAACAATTACAGGAGAAGATTTTTGAATTCAATAGGAAAAAAGATTTACGCGGACTGGAATCCAGAAAAAAAAGATTCATGGGTAAGGCTGACTCTTCTCGGAGCCGCGAGACAGGTTGGAAGGAGCTGTTTTCTTCTTCAGACCCAAAACTCAAAAATTCTTCTCGATTGCGGAGTGGATGTTTCTTCCCAGGGGGAAAACAAGTTTCCGCAGTTTAACATTCCGGAGTTTAGCATAGAGCAGCTTGATGCGGTGATTTTAAGCCACGCGCACATAGACCATTCGGGGCTTGTTCCTTACCTTTACAAGATGGGATACAAGGGGCCGGTTTACATGACTGCGCCGACGAGGGATGTTTCTTCTCTTCTTGCGCTTGATTTTATAGGTGTTGCTTACAAGCAGGCTGAAAAACCTCTTTTTAGCTCTACGGACATAAAGGAAATGGTAAAACACAGCATTTGCCTGAATTATAACGAGGTCACGGATGTAACTTCGGACATTAGAATTACTTTTTACAACGCAGGGCATGTTCTTGGAAGCGCAATGGTTCACATAAACATAGGAAACGGCTCTCACAATCTTCTTTACACGGGGGACTTCAAATATTCAAGAACAAGGCTTCTGGAGCCCGCCGTTGCAAGTTTTCCGAGGCTGGAATCGGTTATAACGGAATCAACTTACGGCGCAAAAGAGGATGTTCTTCCACCGAGAAAGGAAGTTGAGGAGAATGTCATAAATGCAATAAACAAGGCAATTGAAAGAGGCGGAAAAGTCCTTATTCCCGAACTGGGATTGGGGCGTGCCCAAGAAACGATGCTGATTATTGAAGACGCGATAAGAACCGGAAAGATGAGGAAAATTCCTGTTTATATCGACGGGATGATATGGGACATTAACACAATTCACACGGCTTATCCTGATTTTTTGAATAACAGCCTTAAGCTTGTAACTTTCCAGGACAAAAACCCGTTCACCTCCGAAGTTTTTTCCCGTGTAGGCTCTCAGGAAGAAAGAAAAAATGTCATTGAAGGCGGACCTTGCGTCGTCCTTGCAACCAGCGGAATGCTTTCTGGAGGAGCTTCTGTTGAATACCTGAGGGAATTCTCAAGCAACAAGAAAAATCTTCTTCTTTTTGTCTGCTATCAGGGCTCTGGGACTTTGGGAAGGCAGATACAGGACGGAATAGCGGAGACGAAAATGACTGTCGACGGGAGGGAAGAACAGATAAAAATCGAGCTTGAGGTTTATACCGCGAAGGGCATGACATCCCACGCAGGAAGAAACGAGCTCATGAATTTTTTCAGGAAGATATCTCCAAAGCCGAAGCGAATCATAATAGTCCACGGAGAGGTTTCAAAGTCCCTTGATTTGGCGTCCAGTTTGTACAAGATTAATCACGTGGAGACAAATGTTCCAAGACTTTTGGAAACGCTGAAGCTGAAGTGATTTTTTATTTTGCTTTTAAATAAAAATCACTCGCCGCGTTCGCTTATTGG
>CAZLQA010000004.1:4537-18780 GCA_964561665.1 Candidatus Woesearchaeota archaeon | reverse complement strand
TAAAGTTCTGGTTATTCAGTGTTTCGCAAAGCGTATGCGTAATCGCTTATTGGTAAAGTTCTGGTTATTCAGTGTTTCGCAAAGCGTATGCGTAATCGCTTATTGGTATAAATTGTTAATGTAAAATTTGTAAATGTTGGCACTTGAAATAGTGATAATATAAAAATAAAAGTTGTTCTTTATTAATAAACGGATTTTCGTACAGAAACTGATTTTATACTAAATTAACAAGCGAGCGATAGCGAGCGCATCTTTTCCCAAAACTTAAAAACTCCTTTTCATTTTTCCTGAAATGAAAAAAGAGTCTCATCTGAAGAAAGTTTTTTTTACCATAATAATAGCCTTTGCAATCATTTCATTTTGGAGGGGAACATGGGGGCTTATGGACATCTATCTTTTTCCAAACAGCCATGTTATGAGCTTTTCAGTTTCCATTCTTGCGGGAGTTATCATCCTTTACCTAACTAAAAATCTTGTAAAGAGATTAGTGTGATGGATGCTGGATTCGTAAAAACCCACAGGAGGTTTTTACTATGAAGCATAACCTAAGGGTAACTCTTGTCATTCTTGCGATGTTTGTTATAACGCAGTTCATAGGAATCTATGTTGTTAACCATTATTTCTCAAATGGTTTGCCTTTTGGGCTTCAAACACCTGAGATAAAACAGGTGGGCGAGTTTAACCAGGTTTTTTTCTTTATGGTTGTGGCTTTTGTCATGGCGGTTTTGCTGCTTTTCTTTCTTTCAAGGCTTAACGTTGAGTTCATAATAAAGCTCTGGTTTTTCCTCGTGGTTTTGGTGGCGCTGGGAATATCCGCAAATGTTTTTCTCTCCGGATTTGTTGATTCCGGAATAACGCTTTTTTCCATAACATTTCCCGCTTCATGGCTTTTGGCTCTGATTGTTGTCCTGCCTCTTGCCTTTCTTAAAATTTTCGGGAAAAATCTTTTGGTTCATAATGCTACCGAATTGTTTGTCTATCCCGGAATAGCGGCAGTGTTTGTTCCGCTGCTTAACATTTACACAATCTCATTTTTTTTGGTTTTGATTTCTATTTATGACTTTTGGGCCGTCTGGCACTCTGGAATAATGCAGAAAATGGCGCAATATCAGATAAAAAAGCTGAACATTTTCTCGGGATTTTTTGTCCCGCATATTTCGAAAAACATAAGGATGAAGCTGGAAAAAATGAAACCATCGGAAAGAAAGAAAAAGAAAATAAGGGTGAATATCGCCGTTCTTGGAGGAGGAGACATTGTTTTTCCAATAATTGCGGCGGGAGTGGCGCTTAAAACCGCCGCCTTGGGGTTGCCCGGCTCGCTTTTTATCATTCTCGGAGCGACGCTGGGGTTGGGTTATCTTATGTTCTTCTCAGAGAAAAAGAAATTTTATCCCGCAATGCCATTCATAACGGCGGGGATTTTTTTAGGCATGTTAATTTCATGGGCATTGATGTAGTCAATCTTGAATGTATCTTTTGCCGTCAAGGTGTTTGGGCAAATTGCTTCAGTGCAGAGGGAAAGATGGATTGTTTCAAGAAAACGCCGTTTTCTTACCAAATGCCTTTCATAACGGCGGGGATTTTCGCGGGAATATTGATTAGCTATCTTGTTTTTTAGAATCCGCTTTCTTTTCTCTTTCTTCTCTGTAATCTTCATTTTCTAATTCAAAATATATTTCCAGATTTCTTCTTGTCGTAGGTGTAACAGCTTCAATTTTGCCTATGTCAACTGTTTCTTCTTCATTTACAAATCTTGTGGTTACTCTTCCACTTAAATCCCACTTAACTTCTTGGTGAGGATTTAAAATTATATAACCTTCATCAATTCTGGATACTCTCCCTCTGTAGAATCTGCCACTTTGGGCGCTAATTATCACATATTCTCCAGTATAAGTATCTAAATAAACCTTCTTGTTATGTCTCTACTTTTGAAGAACAACAAAATAGAAAGATTTATAAAAGAAGATTTTTTATGGGAAGGTATGTTACTCAAACAGGATTTGGTAAAGAAAGTAAGAGACCATTTTGGGCTCAACATTTATGAGGCAAAAGTCTGGCTCGCGCTTTTGAGAAAGGGAATTGCGACGGCAGGAGAGGTTGCATCTCTGTCTGGTGTTCCAAGAAGCAGGACTTATGACGTCCTTGAATCTCTTGAAAAAATGGGATTTGCAATTGTGCAGCTTGGAAAGCCCGTAAAGTACATAGGTGTTAAGCCGAGAGTGATAATTGAAAAACTGAAAAACAACGTGAGAAAAGACGCCGAAGACAAGATGGTTGAGCTTTCAAAAATAAGAACAACCGACGAGTTCAACGCACTTGAGTCTTTGTATACCACAGGCATGAAGCCGATAAAGAAAGAGGACATCTCTGTTGCATTAAAGGGAAAATCAAACATTACAAACCACATAAAGGAAATAATAAGAAATGCAAAAGAAGAAGTCATAATATGCGCGGACGCGGAAGAAATGGCGTCAAAGGCAAAGCTGTTCCAGCAGACATTTGGCGTTCTTGAAAAGGCAAATGTAAAGCTTAAGGTTGCTCTTTCAGGAGATGACAGACTGATAAAAAAAGCATCTGAAAATTTCAATGTGAAGTTCAAGAAAATAAATATCAGCGCGAAATTCTTCATAATTGACAGGAAGGAAATACTTTTTTATTTGTCAAGGAATGCGGAGCAGGAAGACACCGCAATATGGCTTAACTCAGAGTTTTTCGCAGGGGCATTTGCAGCCTTGTTCGAAAAGGCAGTTGGTAACCTGAAAGGATAAAATGGCAGAAGAAATATATTCTTTAAGTGTTAAAGGGCAAAGGGCATTTGCAAACAGAGATTTTAGGGGTGTTGCAAGAGATTTGAAGAATATGCTTCCCGGACAATCATGTGTCTTGGCTAAAGATTTTCTTCGTGAAGGAAAGGAACATGATGAGTGGCTGAAAAAGAAAAGAGGGATTGGGTTGGGAATACAAGAAAAACTTAACGGGAATGGAGAAGATTATAAAGTGGGTGTGGGGAGAAGTGAAGACGAAGGAAAAGTTTTTCATTGGAATTATTTGATGGTTAAAAGAGTCAGATAAAACTAAACATTCTTCAAATAACTTATATGCATATCTTTCATCCTTTTTGCGTTTTTTCCTTTCCACTTCTTAAGAAAGTTTCCGAGATTGACTTCGGCTTTCTTTTTTGAGTAAATTCTTCCTTCTTTTATAAAAGTTTTTTTGTGTTTTTTCCTGAACTTTTGAAAGTTTTTTTTGTCTTTTATGATTGGTCCTTTATTGAGGATTTCCTTTCCTTTTCCCGCAACAAAAAAATAAAGCGCGGATTTGTCTTCGTTGTACTGGAATCCGTATTTTTTCAGATGAAAATTATTTTTTATTTCATCGGTTAGGTAGTTGTAGAACTTTAGCAGCTTGCTCCCCGCAATGTCCCCTTCCTGCTTTTTGGTTTCCGCTTTTAGCAGGATAAATTCGTTTTTGTTTTTTTCCGCGGTTTTTTTAATTTTTTCAATGTCTGTTTTTTCTTTTTCAAAATCCCTAATGCTTGGTTTTTTCAGGAACTTCCTTCCTGCTTTTTGGAATTTCCTGAACGTTTCCCATGAAAGGGCGGCAAGGGCATTTCTTTCCCTGTGCGTGGGGTCTATAAGGATTACAGGAGACTGCAACTTTGAAGAGTTCACATCCATTAGAATTTCGTTTTTGTTCCTGAATTTTTTTTCAGTGTCTATGATTATTTTTTCCTGATTCCCAGAATTCAGAGAAGGTTTTGAGATTGCTTTTAGAAAATTAAGAAAGCTTTTGTAATGATAAACCAAAAGCTCCAGTCCATATCCTGAAAATCCCCTTATGTATGATTCCGCCCCGTAGCAGTTTTTCGCATGGCAGAAAGCCTTCGCCAGAATTATCTCGTCAATGATTTTTTTTGGGAATTTTCTTTTTGCATAATTAACGTGGAAGTATGAAAGGTCTGTTATGTTCCTTGCCTCTTTCGGAGATTTAATCCTAAGCACGGGAACTATTTCAAGCACTATTTTCCGGCTTGCTTTTATCCTGAAATAATCCCTTGAGCCGTGAATTTTTGTTTTTTTGAAACCCTTTAGAATTTTTTCAGTGAGATTTGATATGTCTTCATATTTCCTGTTGAACCTCAGGAAAATGTCCGCGTCATAAACCTTCTTTTTTATGGAGGTTCCCTTGGCTACGCTTCCTCCGACAAAAATCTCCGCATCAACACCAAGATTTTTTATGCTTTTTCTTAATCTTTCCGTGAATTTCTTCAGCAGGATTTCAATTTCCCCGGCTTCCTTGCCGGACGGCTTGACTTTTTTCAGGGCTTCTTTCAGCACTGAATTTATTTTATTCATTATTCACCAAAGCGGAAACAGATTATAAATTTGTTGGAAAGAAATTGCTGTTCATTTCATTCGCAGATTCATATAATTAACTAACAAAAACTACCACAATTAGATTAACAAATTAGTTTTTTATTAACAATCTTAAAACAATATTCTAGTGGAGCTAAGAATTATTCTTCCGAGATGTTCTGCTTTAGGTTCGTCAGGTCAATTATGTATTTTCCTTCCTCCATCCTGTATATTATCGGCTTTTTTTTGCTGAACAGGCTTACGATGTCAATCTCATATTTTCCCTCTCCCAAAACTCTTATCGATTCAATGTCAAGAATAACCGGCGCTTTTTCATCCTCTATTCCTGCCATTTCCCTTATGTCCTTCTCAATCTTCCTTTTCTCTTCTTTTGGGATTTTTATCGGCTCGTCCTTAATCTTGCTTATGTATTCATCCCTCACATAAAAGAAAAAATGCCCCCCACATTCACTGCATCCTTCTATGACTTCCTTGCTTCCGGAAGGGTATATTTTTGAGCAATGCACGCATTGGTGTGGCATTTAATGAAAAAACGACTGCACTATTTAATTTTTTCCGTGATTAAAGCTCTGATTAAAATGTCTTTTTTATTGCTGAGAAATGCTGCCCGTTTCACCCGCAGGTTGCATAAATGCTAATAAGCTTGTAGAATCTGATACGACTTTCATAACTAACTTTCCTCCTGTGGAAAATCTATATCCAAATTCACTATGTTCTACTATCTCTTTGTAATAATCCGTGTTAATTGAAAATCTTATCCTATTAACACTTCCAAGATAATCTCCTTCTGGTTCCCGTTCTACAACCAAAAATTCTTCTTGTTTTCGCGAATATTCAATGCTAAAAAAATCTCCCTCTTTGAAGAACCGGCATTGTCACTGAATTTTATTCTTCCCTCTAATGGCTTTATCTCCAACTCTTTTAATTCTTTAAAATTTATTTTAACATAGACTTCTGACCCAATAGAATTTGCTCTCATAATTTTGAGATAAGAATTTGTCTTTAAAAATTATTTCTTTAATTTGTCTCCTTCGCCGTATATTGTTATCATGACGGAGCTGTGCGTCAGGGGATTCACGGATAATCTCCACCATTTTATCCTGTATTTTTTCTCGGCTTCCTTGATAAGCTCGTTTATGTTCTTGCTTATTATTTCCTCATATCCCGTAAGTCTCATTCCGAGCAAATTTCTTGCTGCCTGGAGCAAGTCCACGACAATGTCCCTTGTTACAACCCTTGTAACCGAGAATTTTTCATTAGTTGCCATTGTTATTCAGCTGTTTTTTAATGCCTGCCCGTTTCACTCGCAGATTTTTTGTTATTGAGAAACAACATTTTATGTTTTTATATCTTTACTAATTTTTCAGTTATCTTTATGATAGATTTTACCGCTTTATTCTTCAGCGTAGGCTCGTCAAAACTTAATCATTTATTCAAAAGAAGCTCTATTTTCTTCGGGTTTCTTTTTATTTCCTTCACGATTGTCGCAGGGCCGATGATTGTGATTGAATCCGAACCCCCCTGGAATATCGCATCCGCCAGGTTCTTTCTCATCCTTCCAAGCAATCCCTCTTTCCCGTTTCCGGACACGACGGCGAGCTCTATTCCCCTGAAATTTTTTAAATGCCCGACGAGGGCCATTGTGTCGCCTATAAGCCTCGTTTCTTCCTCGGATTTTAACCTTCCCTGAAGGATTAGGATGCTGTTTCCTAGGACAACTTTAAGTATTTTTTTTACTCTCTCGTTGCTGTCTAAATTTTTTATCTCGGAGTAAGGCATAAACTGTATTGAAAACCCCTTTATTTTCTTCATTCTTTTTTTCATTTTTTAGCCTCTTTTTCACCCATGTTTAAGTCTCATATTTTTTTTGCCAGCCTGAACACCTCTTCGTAAAACATGTCCAGATTCTTTCCGTATTTGGCGCTTATCCCCACAACCTTGTATTCCGGAAAGGCGGACTCGACTTTTTTGATATCCGCTTTTTTGATATCTATTTTGTTTGCGGCAATCATCACCGGAATTTTTCTCGCTGCGAGATTTCCTATTATTGTGATGTTTACCTGGTCATACGGGTTCTGCGTCGCGTCAAGGACAACAATGACGATATCCATGTCATCCAGCCACTTTATCGATTCAATGACTCCCTGCGTGGCTTCCTTCGCCCTTTTTTTCGCGTCCTTTTTTTTCATCTTGTATTTTAGGAAATCCTCATAGTCTATCCTTGTGGCTATGCCCGGAGTGTCAACCATCTTGAAAATCATTTTTTTGTTCTTGTATGATATCTCGACTTTTTCCTTGAACTGCACGCTTCTCGTTTCGTGTGGGATTTTGCTCACGCTTCCCATTTCTTCCCCTGTAAAATCCTTGCATATTCTGTTTGCCAGCGAGGTTTTTCCCGCGTTCGGAGGCCCGTAAAAACCGAGCTTGATGTCTTTTTTTCTTCCTAAAAACCCGAATATTTTCCCGAAAAAACTTTTTATTTTGGACATTCTATTATTTTGTCATTTTACTTTATAAATTTTAATGATTTTTGGGAGATACGCCGTTTTCCGCATTTTTCCTAAATATTCCCATAATTTTGTCTATTGGGATGATCTCAAGCATGCCTGTTCTTTTCCCGACATATTTTTTCATTACATATGTTACCTGCTCTGAATTCCATCCCGCTTTTTTCAGCCCTTCTGCAATGTCATCTTCGCCCATTCCCTTCTTTTTTGAATTCTCTATGTATGAAACGATGTTATAAAGATTGTTCTTGTTTTGGAACAGGTAGTCCTCGTATTTTCTTTTGTACCATTCCTGGAGAACCAAATATGCCGTGAATCCAATAACAATAACAAAAATGATAAGAAGAACCAAAAGAGTCTTGCTCTTTACTTCAGGTTCAACGAGAGTGATATCTATTCCTTCCGTGCTGAGTTTTTTTATTTCAGGGGAGATGAACATAGGGAGGTTGCTGAAATCAACATCTTCTGTCGTTGAAAATTCTATTGTCTTTGCCTCGCTGCCAAGATTTATGTAGTTGTTTCCGAGAAGGTTCCTTTCTCCGTATTCCTCTTTGAACTCCATTTCTTCAAGACTTTTGACAACAAAATAAAAATCTCCGCTTTCTGAGCTTGGATTTATTGAAATTGCAAAGGTGTTCAGCACTCTTTTTACGGAATCCTCATACTGTGCGCTGAACTCGCTGAAACTGACGGTGGAATTTATGTTATCAAGGTCCCATCTTACTACTGCTTTCTTGTAAAGCCTTTCCTGTCCTGGCTCATAAGTTTCCTTGCTTAAGTCGCTTAACAAGCTTACATTCACGTAATCCTCGCTAAATGTGAAGGGGAGAGATTCCGCTTTCGCGCTTTTGAACACGGAATTTGGAACTTCTATCTTAACCAAGTCGTTCATTATTGAAACATAGTCTCCGTCCGTCTGCGCGCTCGCGTTTCTTTTTTGCATGCTTGCAAGGCCACTTTCAATGGAAGTCAGGTTGAGAATCTGCTTCATTGCCGGTTGATAAAAATCTGGAAGCGCCTTGATTTGGGAATTGACATTGTTTAAGTCAGATATTTTCCCGCCTAGAACGGAGTTTATGGCTTCCTTCGGGGTTTTTACGTCTATACTGAATGTTTTTGAGACGCTTACGCCTTCAAGAGTCTTTACTTTCACCGTTAATTCAAAATTTCCCACGGAGGCGTATGTGTGTGCAACTTCATTTTTTGATGTTGTTTCCTTGCTTGAGTTTCCAAAATCCCATTCATATCCGGTTATGTTCAGGCCGGAATTGTTTACGTTAAGAATGAAGTTTGCAGGGTATCCTGCTATTGCCGTTTTTGGCGAGATTGAGTTTATCCTTACGCCTTCCTTGAACGAAATTGTTTCCGAAAGAATCTCGCCGTTTCCAAGGTTCAGCACGTATTCTTTCTCCGTGCCCGGGTCTCCCGTAACGGAGAAATTTGCGTCGTCAATATATATTTTTTGAAATCCGGAATTCATCACCGCGGATGTTTCGGACAAGTCATAAATGTCTTTTGTTTCTTTTGGCGTTCCCTCAGAAACGTAAAATATGCTTGAACCCGAGATTGTTATTTGCTGGCTGTCAGTCTGGGACACAAACCTTACGGGAACAACACACCCGCTAGAGCAGTCGTCGTTGTACCTTGACATATAGTTTTCAATTATTCCCTCCAGGCTCCCTCCGTTTCCCGAGTTCTCCGATTCCGCGCTGTTCAATGTAAACGTCCCGACGGGAGTGAATTTTCCGGACTTTGCGAAGATTTTGAAGTCCCTTTTGTTGCTTTCGTCTATTGCATACCCGCACGGGCTTGTTGTTTCGGAGCTTATCCTGAACTTGTTGTCATCCGCGGAAGTTTTTGTTTTTATGCATACGGTGTATTCCTGATTTTTGTCGATTTTTGCGTTTGGAACGCATGAAATTCTTCCCGATTCCGAGGCTGTTACGTCGCATGAGGCGCTGACTCCTCCTCCGTCAAGGCTTAGTGTAAAAACGGCGTTTGTTCCCGAAGCTTTTGTGACGTATGCGCCTATCTCAATATTTGGAGAAACGGGAAGAGTCATTTTCTCGCAATAATCCTGGCTGTACACGAAAACATCCTCTAAAGGGGTTTCATAGCATCCAAGGTTCTCGTCGTAGAAATTGTTTGATGCCTTGTATGATTTCCATTCTGCCTTGTCGTCATTAAGCACGTCGACAAACAGCTGTTTTGATGTTGATTCTGGGGCATTGCTCGAAATATTCATGGAAAAGGTTGATGCCACGTCAAAATTGCTTCCCGTGAACTTGAACCCCAGGATTTTTCCCTCGTTTTTGTTCAGCGTGAATGTCTTGCTTGTTTGCGCATTGCTTTCGGAATAATCGCTTTTGCAATCATTGGGATTGCAGGTGTAATTCAGGTTTTTGTTCAAGTCCAGAAGGCTTTTAATGTTTATCGAGTTTTCAAAATTGTCGAAAAACAGGGAGCTTAAAGGCTCGCTTTCAATGCTTATGTTCACCCACCCCTTTACAAAATCACTTGCGGAATATTTTGTTTCCAATCCGTTATTTGGCTCGCCGGTTGTTGAGCCCGCGGCGGCAAAACTTGTCATCAAAGCCAAAACAACCAGAACTTCCACCCCCCTTATTCTCATGGGGTTGAATAGTAAGTTTATTTTATAAATTTAATCAAAGAATTATTTTTTCCCTCGCCTTTTCCCACGCTTTGTTTTTCTGTAGTTCAGCGCAAGATAAATTACTATTATGATTATTATGCTCAAAAGAACATTGTAAATTCCGAAGAAAGGCAATTGCACCTGCGCAGGGCATTCAATGACTCTGCTTCCGTCAGCACAGGATGAAGGTTTGTCTTCGGGGTTTCCTGTCCATGAGGTTACCCATGAATAGCTCAAAAATCCGTCCGAGCAGTCATCCACGGAATTTTCGTCAAAGACACAGGTTCCTATTGTGATGTTTGTTTCGGTGTTTATAGTGTCAAATCCGAACCCGCATTTGTTGCTGCTCCACTCGCAGAAGCAGTCGGAATCAAATCCGTTGCAGCTTACATTCAAAGGAGGATTCTTGCTTGACACGCCGCAGGTATCCGTCTGGCACATGCTTTGGCTTGAATAATCGCTGCATATCACAATATTGTTGCATTCCGAGACATTCAGAACATTCAGGGAAAGGTAATTGCTTTTGCTGTTCCCCATTTCAAAATAAAACTCTGCATAATCGCTAGTTTTTTGCAAATCACCCATTGTGACTGTCCATTCCGCGGTTGCAGAGCCGTTAACTCCAACCACGGCATTAACACTTGTTATGTAATCATCAAGTATGGGGTCGTTCTCAAAAATGCTCAGGTTCATGTTTGTGCCCTGGCTTAGTCCGGAGCCTTTTATTTCGGCTTTCACACTTGTTGTTCCAGGCACGATGTCAAGGCTTGAAATTTCACTTGTTCCGTCGCTGCTCCAGAAAAGGGACAATGGTTGAACGCCCGGAAGGGAACAGCATATGTTTATGGGGTAACTTCCCGCGCTTCCAATATGCGCGTTTGTGAAGCTTGAGAGGGAGAAGGTTGGCATGGGATATGCGGTGCTTGCGCAGCTTTGGGATGTGCTTATGCAGTTCAATTCCCCATAGCAGACATTATTAAGATATGTTGTTTCCGTGGGTATCTCCGCGTGGGCGTTTGTTACAGATGATAATTTTATGATTGTGTTGTTTCCGTTGCAGGCGGTGCTGCCGGCAAAATTGCAGCAAAGGACATAATTATAATTGCTTTGGTTCAACAATTCCCCGTGGGCATTGCCAGTTCCTGAGAGCCCCATCACGGCGTAGCCTCCTGCCTCGCAAGCCGCCCTGTCTGTCACATAACAGCTTTCACCTTCCGCAAGAACCCCGTATGAAAACATTACAACAAAAAGGAAAACTACAAGTGCTAAAATGCCTCTTTTCATTAATCTATTAGAGAAATTTATTTTATAAATATTGTTCTTCTGTTGTTTTGACAAATAGACAGTCTTTGTTTGAAAAGTTATTTGTTAATCAAAGAACAGACTTTTAGTTTTTATATTAATTAACCTTTCAAGTGATTATATTTGCAGTTTTACATTAGCAACTTATGATAATATTCGAACGACGGAGGAGTGAGTGTTTTGTTTAACAATTCAATAAAAGTAGGAAATTGCTAAATAAGGCATTTTGCTTGGCTTTACTTTCATCCTTTCCAGTTGATTATCGGCTTTATGTGCTTTACAATCTTTACGGAATCTTTTTGGGCATCCATAACCCTGAAGATATTCTTGTAAGCCATCGGAAGCTCGTCAAGCGTCTTCATTGAAATGTTTCCTTCTATTCTCTTCATGGATTCCTCAAACTGGTGTAGGGTGTATTTTGTCTTTGCCTCTTTTCTGCTCATGCTCCTTCCCGCCCCGTGGCTTGAACTGTTGAGAAATTTCCTGTTGCCTTTGCCCTCGACGAGAAAACTTCCATCGCGCATGTTTCCCGGGATGATTCCTCTTTCGCCTTTTTTTGCAGGGGTTGCGCCCTTCCTGTGAATGAAATACCCCTTTTCATAGACGGCATGGTTGTGATTTTTGTTCACCCACATTTCATGTTTCAGCTTTTCTCCAAGGGATTCCTCAATTGCTTCAACCGCCTTGTATGCCATTTCCATGCGGTTCAGGAGGGCATAGTCCATCCCGAATTCAAGGAGGTTAAGGTACTCTTTTCCAATTTCAGAATTCACGGCAAGGGGAAATGTTTTCTCGTACTCTGATTTTTCCCTGCTTTTCGAGGCATGCATCATATACTTTTTTGCGACGCTGTGTCCCACCCCCCTGCTTCCCGAGTGTATTATAAGCCACAATTCTTTTTCTGTCTCGGAATCGCTTCCAAGTTCAATGAAATGGTTTCCCGCTCCCAAAGTGCCGAGGTGCCTTATTGCGGCTGTTTTGAGGTAATTAAGAATGCTTTTGTCATAAGGGCCTTTTTCAAATCTTAGGAGAATTTTTTTGAATTCTTTTTTGGTTTTTTCTGTGATTTTGTTTTCGCGGTTGTATTCGCCCACACCCATAGGAATCTTTTTCATTACCTTTTTGTAAATTTCCTGTTTGTTGTTTCTTGCTTTTTCAACAAGATTTTTTCCTTTTATCCTGACTGCTATCAGTCCGCAGCCTATGTCAAAGCCAACCCACGCAGGAACAACGAAATTTCTTGTTTTCAGCACGGCCCCTATTGGTGCGGCATATCCGAGATGGGCATCGGGCATCAATGCAGCTTCAGTCACGAAATCCTCGGAATAGCAGTTCTCAAACTGCTTCATGGTTTTGTCATCAACATCAATTCCGTAATTGTATATTTTCTTTTTCGGTTTCATAAAAGAAAAAAGGCAGGGGAGTTTTTATTGTTTTTTGTTAAGATTACTTTGTTTGGAACGTCCTGATTATTGTAATTTATTAAACGAAGAGGGCTCACTAAGCGATTATTACTTATTAAACAAAGCCAACAGAAAACTTAAATAATTGAAGGGGTTTTGAATTCAAATGAGAACATCTATCCTGGAAAGAACATCTCTTGAAAATTATGAGGTGCCAACGGCTCTTTTCCAAACTTTTTTTAGTTATCAACAGGGTTTGTGCGCAATATTTGTCGGCGCTGCAAGTGCTGTTTTTGCCGAGACATTATTGAGGGGTGCGGATTTAATGGACGGACAATTGAGATATTTGGAGAATCTTTCAAACGCTTCATTTAATATGCGCTAACAAATATCACTTTTCCCAACAAAAAATTTTCAGTTGCCTCGGGCTGTATTCCTGCAGGGTTGATGAGATGATTGTGCTTTTTGCGTAAACGCTTTTTTCCTGCTCGTTGGAGAGTTCGCAATTTTCGTTTAAATTGCATATTTTTCCCTCGCATTCAAGGTAACTCGGAATGCTCGAGTTGATTTCATGCTTTAAGTCCGCAGGGAAATATTGATATTCAAGAGGAAGGCTTTCATTTCCCATGCTTATTATGTCTTCCCTCAATGAATCGTTGATTTGTATTCCTCCGAGAATGTTGTTTTCTGTTTCATAAACTCTATTGGAGATGTCGTCGTTTGAAAGCCTGTTTTTTTCAAACATGACAAGAAAAACCACTGTTACCAGAAGAATCGCCACAAAAGACTCGACGATATTCAGCCATCCTTTTTTGTTTTTCATTTGCGATTTACCCCGATTATCACTCTTTTTATCATCATTTTTCACTTTTGTCATTTATGCTTTTTACCATAAATTTATGATTATAAATCCAAATTTAATATTTGAATCATTGTCCGTGTAGATTACAGGGAATCTCTTTGAATACACATTTTCAGAGAAAGAGTCCCTTTCTGTTTTTATTTCTGTCCCGTTGCTGTATTCAAACCCGAATCCAAATTCGCTTCCCGCGGGAACGCCGAGATTTTCCTTTATGGAATTGTAACTTTCGTTGTATTCGCTTATAAGGTTTTTTATTTCATTCTCAAAAACATATTTTTCTTTTTTTACAAGCCCTTTGTCGTAATTTCTAGGGTTGCAGGGGCTTTCTCCCTGGCTGCTTGCGGGCTCGAACTCGTCGGAATGGTAAACTTTGAAAAAAGTTCCGCCGCCGCTTCGCGATATCTCAAGATTGCTTCCTACTACATAGAAAGTTTGGGTTGTGCCTGAGCCGTCTTTGACTGCTACTCTTGAATCAATTCCGAAAGTGCTAATAAAACTATCGAGCTTTATGCAGTCCTGCGGAGCGCTCTCGGTTTTTACGGATATTATTGTCAGTTCCTTTGAGACATTTTCAACAATCTTGGATTTCAGGCTTTCAATGACAACCCCGTTGTTTTTCTGAACCAAGTTTGGCTGCACAAGATATGAATACACGAAAATAAGGAAAGTTATGAATATGATAAATGACAAAACAACGGCTACATGAGTCGCCCCTTTCCTCTTTTTCATAAAATAAGCAATGAAAAGGGTTTTATATTTTTAATTAATTCTTCTCTTTTGAAAAAGTTTCTATTTTAATGGCATTAAAAAAACAATCTTGCTCCAGAGGAGATTATGAACGCCATCACCATAAGAATGAATGAATGCTTTATTCCCGCCTTGAAATTCTTCTCGGAGAGTTTTCCTATCACCAATCCGCTGAAAAATCCCTGCACGAGAATCAGGTAAAAAAATGCGTCCGAGACGTCCAGCTGGCTGATTTTTCCGAGGGAGTTTCCGCCTCCCGGCAACAAGTCTGAAAGCGCCCCGCCCGAGCCGCTTATGCCTCCTATAAGGGGGATTATCTTGAACTGAAGGACAAGGACTATTACTATGAAAATAAAAAATACTAGTCCAGACACGACCTGGCTATCCCGAAAA
>CAZLQA010000004.1:3568-4527 GCA_964561665.1 Candidatus Woesearchaeota archaeon | reverse complement strand
GGCGACGGACTCGAGTATTTCCTCTATGTTCCCTCCCGATTTTTCCGCCTGCCCTATGAGTGTTATTGCCCTTGAAACTGTTTTGCTATTAACGTCGCGGGAAAACACGTTAAGAGCTTTTTCAAACGGGATTCCGAGATAAATCTGGTTTGCGAGCTTTTGTATGTGCTTTGTAAGAACGCCGTATGACTTGTCTCTCATGTTAACGACGCTTTTGCTTATGGGTATTCCCGTCTTTCCGCTTTCAACTAGATTTCTTGCAAATTCGAGAAACATTTCCTCTTTCTCGGTTTCAATTTTTGTTTCATAAATTGTCGTAAAGACAAAAGGAGCCGCGCCTACTATAACCGCCGTTCCCACAAACAAAAAGAACCATCCTGTTTTTATGAAAAAAAGAGAGATTACAAATATGATTCCTGCCGCGATGATTCCCACCCAGTGAATTTTTTTAATTTCCATCAGCTTTCTCCAGATTGTTTTATGTAAAGGAACACGAGAAAGAACACGTTTATCACCGAGACTCCAAGAACCATTATCAGGCTTATCATGGACGTTGTCAGGGAAATGCCGAGCCCGCTGACCTGCATTATTATTAGAAGGAGCATAAGAATCATGGGCGCCGCTATGACGACGCTAATGTAAATGTCCATGAATGTCTCCGCGGTTTTAGTGCTTTTTTCCTTTTCAAGATTGTATTCAAACAGGAGGCTTTTTGCCCTTTCATCGAAGAATTTAGGAAGGTCCCCCCCTGTTCCGATTGTTGTGGCTATTCCGTTGAGCAAGTCGGAAAGCTTCTTACTCGGGCTTGTTGCGGAGACGTTTCTCAGCACGCTTATCAGGTCGTATCCAAAAACATTTACCCCGTTTATGATTTTCCCGAATTCCTTTTCAAGATGAGGATATTCTTTTGTGGACATTATTATCTCAAAAACTTTTGTAGGGTCTATCATCGCGCTGGA
>CAZLQA010000004.1:2085-3558 GCA_964561665.1 Candidatus Woesearchaeota archaeon | reverse complement strand
TGAACATTTTTGTCGGATCAATAAGAGAACCAGAAATCGCAGCCATGTTTATCGCCGCAAATGGAAGCTCCTGATTTATCCTTCCTTCTATTGATTCCTTTTCAAGCGAGGGGTAAAAATACATAAACAAAAAAGTGCCTGCGGGAATTGCAATCAAAATCCATAATGTTTTTGCAATTCTGGAAAGAAACCCTTCTGTTACGGGCGTTATTAGCGGAAGAGTCGTGTGAATGTCAAAAAGCAGGAAAAATCCGAAAAGCATAAGGGAAAATATTGCTGAAATCAGCGTCGTAAGAAACGTAACTGACATATAGTTCCTTGGGAGAAATTCCATGTTTGCCTTTACTAGTGTGCTTCCGGTTTTTTTGAACATCCCCTTTTCCACAAGTTTTGCGGAAAAATTGGAGAAGATTCTGCTGGCAAGGCTTACATAAACTCCCGGTTTCTTTTCCCTTTTTACAACAACATTCTTCTCTTTTTCCCTCAGCCTTTTTATTGTGCCTTTTTCCTGGCTGTTGAGCTTTAGTTCTCCCTGAAGCGAAGCGGGAAAAATTCTATCAAGAAAATTTTTCCCTATGGAAGGAATCTCTAGCTTTCCGCTCTCTTTTTTTTGGGTATTTATTTCTGATGGTTTCATCTGCTTTGCCATGACTATGCCGTTTATTTCGCTGAAAAGGCCGTCATTTTCCTTCCTCAGGACTCTTTTTAGGGAATTTATCTGCGAGGAAATCATCCTCTCGTTTTCCGAATTTTTCTCGATGCCCTCTGCCAGGGTGTTCATCTCGGAAATTATCTTTTTTTCCCTTGAGATGATTTTTTCAAGTTCCCTGAAATCATTTCCGCCATTGCTCATTTTATTTCCTCGGAAATTTTTCTGTGCAGGTTTAGAATCAGTTTTTTTGCCCTGTTGAAATTTTCAGAATCATTGCTTTCGTAATAGCCTTTCATCTTTCTCTCCGCTTCACTGATGGAATCAATCAAATGCGAAAGAAACATTATCTCTTTTTTTCCAAAAACATCCTCTTCTTTGCCCATATTGGGAAAACGAAACTTTAATTATTAAACATTTTGTTTTGAAGGCTAGTGGATGCCGTATTTCTTGAGAACGAACTCAGGTTTTTTGTAGTACTCATTGACTACATTTTGGAATTCCTTGAACCCAAAAACCTTTTTTTGGTAAAGGGTGTAAATGAGCTGGGCTCTTCTCCTGAATTCCATTTCCAGATCTCCAAGCTTCAATCCGTCCCTTTTTGCAATTTTTTCAAAAATCTTGCTGTTTTTTTTGAAATAAAAATTGTCATCGCTCGGGTTCCACAAGAAAGGCGTGTTGGTTAATGCAATCCCGTCGCTTGTTATATTTATGACTTCGACAATTTCCTTGAGCTTTCTTGTTTCTTGCTTTTTTACGATTGCATGCGTCATTATGCAGACGCAGTCAAGAACATTCATCAGCGTTGGGGAGAGGCTTATCGG
>CAZLQA010000004.1:0-2075 GCA_964561665.1 Candidatus Woesearchaeota archaeon | reverse complement strand
GGGGGGGTTTCAAGCCTTTTGACGACGGTATCCACGGAATCCGCATGCATGGTGCTCATCGAGCTGTGCCCAGACGCCATTCCCTGGAACAGAACAGAGGCTTCTTTTCCCCTGACTTCTCCCACAATCACATAATCCGGATTCTGCCTGAACGAGCTTCTCAGCAAGGTAAACAAATCTATTTCCCCGACGTTTCCTAATCCGGTTGAAGTGCGGGCGACGCTTGGGAGCCAGTTTTCCCTTGGAAGATTCAACTCAAGAGTGTCCTCGATTGAAACCACGCGGGCTTCCGGAGGAATGAAAAATGCCGCGGCGTTTAGCAGCGTAGTTTTTCCAGAGCTTGTTCCGCCCGTTATGAGGATGTTCATTTTATGCTCTATAAGAAGCCAAATGTAAGCAACCATCTCGGGGCTTAGCGTGTTGAATGAAACCAGTTCAGTGGGCGTCCAGGGAGTTTTTGTGAATTTTCTTATAGTGAATGTGGGGCCTCTTGAAGTTATGTCTTTTGCGTATGTTGCGTTGACTCTGCTTCCGTCGGGAAGGCTGCCGTCCAGTATTGGGTTTGCATATGAAATGTATCTCTCCGCCCTTTGCGCCAGCTTTTCCACGAAGTTTGCGAGCTTGTTGACATCGTTGAACTGGACGTTTGTTTTCATGTTTCTGTATATTCTGTGAACAATGTAAACCGGGGTGTTGAGCCCGTTGCACTCTATGTCCTCCACGAAAAAATCCCTCAGCAAAGGCTCTATTTCGTTGAATCCTATGAAGTCTTTGCAGAGATAATAGTATATTTTTTTGTAGCTTTCGTACGGAAGGTCTATCCCGAGCTCGATTGCAAGGATTTTTAGCATCCTGTCAATGTATTTAAGGATTATTTCGCGGTCCTTTTCTATAATCTCGCCGAGGTTAATCATGTTTTCCATGGCGACGATAATTTCGTCTTTTTTCTTTCTTTCATCGTCGCTTAGGTAGGGCTCCTCGATTTCGTAGACAATCTCCGAGATTTTTGGATCCCAGTAAATGTGCGCGAAGGCAAACGGAAGAATGAGGGCATACCTGATGTTAACCATTGTCTTGTCCAATATTTTTTTCAGGGGAGGGGCTTCCGGGAAGAAATTTATCATTACCCTTGGATAATCCTTTATTCCCACCTCTTTTTTTTCAGGCTCCATGTTTTTCTTTTTTATAATTGTCCGGTATTTTTTTTAAACTTAACTAACAGCAATATTTATGTTTGTTTTTTCCCCGCCCCTGTTCTCTATTGACATCTTGTAGGGCGTTGATGCGCTGTTGATTTCTTTTGAGGAGCTTTCCCCATTGTAAGTCAGATTATAGACGCTGTAGTTTCCAGTGAGGGTTACTTTGTTTGTGCTTCCCTCCTCGCTTGTAACTGCGGTTATTTTTCCTATTTTTATTTCTTCCCCGCTTTCGCTGTACTTGTAGCTGCTAAGAACCTCAAAAGTGATGGTTCCGTTGGAGGGGTTTATTTCCATTGTTCCTTTCCTGATTGAGATGTCAAGAACCCTTTTGTTTCCAGTTCCCCCCTGTGTAACGGACAGGATTACGCCGTCGATGTTTTGCATTATTTCAAGGCTTTGCTCGATTGTCGACTTGTCTTTCACCTCTTCAACTTTAGGGACTGCGTAAGCTAGAACGGCTCCTATAAGAATCATGATTATCAGCGTGTACAAAACTGTTTCAATCCAAACCTGCCCCCTTTTCATAAAGAACAAAGCAAAATTAAATTTAAATAATTTTCAATTTAAGGGTTTCTTAAGATTCAGCAGCTTCCGAGCTCGTTTATGGAGTCCGAGACTTCGCATTGGTTGCCGCTTATTATAGGGGAGACTTTTATGGACGTCGCGTCGCTGACTCCCAAGCCCGAGAGGTCAACCACATAAGTTAGTCCGGAGTTTTTTTCGGGAAGGCTTAATGCTCCGCCGTAGCTTCCTCCGTACATTTTTATATACGAAAAGGTTGTGGAATTGTCTATCTTGAAGCTTTTTGATGCGGAAACCCCGCTTAGGGAAACAAGAATTCCGTCGATTTTTAAATCCCCCAATGCAAGGGAAAAC
>CAZLQA010000003.1:23650-35644 GCA_964561665.1 Candidatus Woesearchaeota archaeon | reverse complement strand
ATGTCAAGAGAAGGTTGCGTAACCATCGAGGAAGCGATTGCAGAAGCAGAGAAAAAATGGCCGAAGTAATAATTACTGAAGGCTTAAAGGGAGAGATTCTAAAAAAGTTTAAAGGAGAATCAAAAAAAATATTTCACTTAATGAATTCTCTTAAAGAAAATCCAAAAAAGGGAAAAGAGCTGGGACAAGTTAGAGGTGTTGTCATTAAGGAGCTAAGGTATGAAAAATTCAGATTTTATTTTATTACTGATGGATTTGATGTAAAATTCTTAGAAATAAAAGATTTGCAGAATTTGGTGATTAAATTTATAAAAATGTCCGACAAAAAATCACAGCAAAAGACAATTGAAGAGATAAAAGATATCTTGAGAAAGTTTGCCGGAGAAGGTTTTAAATGAATAACATTGTCGTGCTGAAGGATTAGAAAGAATTTTAAGCAATTGACTCTTTTTATTGGAATGTCCTACAAACTCTCTCCAAGTTCTTTGAATTTAATGAAGGAATGCCCAAGATGTTTCTGGCTTACGCAGCATAAAGTGTGGACGAGGCCGCAGGGAATTTTCCCAAGCCTTCCAAGCGGGATGGACAAAATTCTAAAGGAACATTTTAACAAATTCATGTCCAGGGGAGAGTTGCCTCCCGAATTGAGAACAAACGGGCATACAAGCAAAATGAAATTATTTAACGACCACGAACTTCTTGCAATATGGAGGAGCAATTTCAAGGGAATTCAATGGGAAGACAAGCAGGGAAACATCCTCAAGGGGGCTGTTGATAATATTTTGATGAAGGGAAAAAAGCTGATTGTCCTTGACTACAAAACCCGAGGATACGCCCTGAAAGAAGATACTGCTGAACACTATCAGGACCAGCTGGATATTTACAATTTTCTTTTAAGAAAAGCAGGTTATGACACGGAAGATTATGCCTTTCTGCTGTTCTATGTTCCTAAAGAAGTCATGGAAACAGGAGAGGTTGTTTTTGACACAGAATTAATAAAGATGAAAATCGACGTAAAAAACGCCGAGGAGATTTTCAAAGGGGCAATCAAGCTGTTAAATGAAGACTGCCCTAGTAAAACTTGTGAATGGTGTGAGGGGAGATAAAAAATGTTAAAGAAAGCAGGGAAAACTATAAAATAAACTATATTTTAAGATATAATCTGCGAAGTTTCTTTTTCCCCTTTTTACGGTTTTACCAGCAACAATTATTCGTCCATCAGTAAAATAAACATTCATTCTTACCTGTTTCTTACTCCAACCAGATTTTTCAATTGCAGGAGTAATGAAATTCAGACATATTTCAGTCTCTGACATTTGTTTTTTATTCATGTTTTTACCAGAGGACTAAGATTTATAGAGTTTTTGAATTTTCATTCCAACTCCACTAATTCCCTTTAACTTAACAATGCACTAAAATCATAATATTTATAAACAATTTTCCTTTGTCTATATCATGGAGAATCAAGAATTAACATTACTAAAAAATTTTGAAGAAGACAGTAAATGGTTTCATGAAAATGTAAATAAGTTAAGAAAAGAAGGATTTACTGGAAAATTTGTAGCTATAAAAAATTCTAAACCAATTGCCTTTGGAATAAATGCCGATATGGTAGTGGAAGAAGTTAGTAAAAAAGGAGAAAATCCCTCACTTATATTTATAGAATATGTTCATCCTGAGAGATTTACCCTGATTCTCTAAAATGAGAAAAATTCCTTTGCAAGTTTATCATTTCGCCGGGGATTTAAGGATTATGGCTCATTTCTTGCTAAAAATGGAGGGATTTCCACAATCACTTTTTATAAGAGCGATTGTAGATACTGGAAGTCCAATAACCCTCATTGGCCCATTAGACTCAAAAAGAATGAGAATATCAAAAATTCAACTCAACAAGTTGGAAGGAAGACATAAACCAGTCAATATAGGAGGTGGAAAGATATTTACTAAGATAATTAATAAATCCAAAATAAAATTTGGAAATGAATTGGAGATAGATATGCCCGTTGAATTTCCAATTAAAGATGATGAGAATTCCTTTCAACCAAGTTTGTTGGGTATAGATTTTATGCTAAAAACAAAAGCAAAATTAGTTTTCAATCCAGATAAAAGAGAAGCTTATTTTGAGATAGAAGATAACTAATTTCCCAAACCGTAACCAGTTTCACCAAACCCCTTATATAATTCTATAACATAAGGTTTGCATGGAAAACAAAAAACATGATTATGAGTTTTATGCTCAGATAGCCGTTATAGTCGTGCTGTTGGTTATGATTGCTTACGTGCTGAAACCCACGGGACAGAGCAGCGGGCAGACGGGATTGGCAGCCGTCTCGGCTTCAGGAATAATTCCAACAGGAATTCCTGCTGTGTATGGCGAGGAACTCGGAATTCAATATGATTTTGTATCTGTTAGTAATCCTCAGCTCGCAAACCAGGCGATAAGCTTCCTTGGAAATTTTGACAGAACTTTGAATCTTGAAGGCGCGGATTTGGAAAGATACATTTACATTCTTTACAAAATGGAAAACGGAATTTCGTGCGAATACTGCTGCGGCGCGCGCGCAATCATATTTGAAAACGGAGAGATGGCGTGCGGATGCGCGCACTCCTATGCCATGAGGGGATTGACAAAATATCTCATATTAAACCACCCTGAAATGTCTGACGAGCAGATACTCACAGAGGTTGGAAAATGGAAAGTTCTTTTCTTTCCGGGAATAATGGAGGGAAAGGCGCAGGTGATGAAATCAAAGGGGTTAAGCACGGACTACACAAGCCTTGCAACAAACCAATACAGGGGAATTGAGCAAGGGCAAACAAGCGGAGGCATGATTGGAAGCTGTTAGAAAATGGAAATAGACAAAAAAACAATACTTTGGGTTGTCATAGGGATACTAATGATATCGTTGCTTTTTTTGATGTATAAACAATCAATTTCAACCGGAAGTCTTGTTTCAGGAAAGGTGGATACAACCGGATGGACAGAAAATGAAATAATGAATTACGAAATGCACGGAACAATTCCCGCACGAATAAGCAGCAGCGCATCAACTCTTTCAAGCGGGATGGTAGGGGGATGCTGATGGACTGCTGTGAAAATAAAAGTCATGGAGGAAAAATGGAAATAGAAAAAAAGAAAATCGCGCTGTGGGTTCTTGTTGGAATCCTTGTTCTTGCGCTTGTATATGCGGTATTCCTAAGGGACGCAGGAACTGCAATAACCCTGGGTTCAAACACGGGTTCCGCGGCATCCGCGTATTCCGGAATGGTCGGGGGATGCTAGTTTTAAACCCCAATTATCATTTCTTTTTTTATAGGCACTTGAATCAGCATGCCTTCTCTGGAGATTTGCGGGAGAGAAGAGATAAAGCCAACTTTTACAATTACAGAATTAATGCCGTATTTTACACCCATATAAACCTCTTTTATTGATTTTAACACTTCCTTGATTCTTTTTATGTCACCTTCGTCCTTCGCAAATTTCTCAGAAGCATCCATTATTTCCACTCCTGTGATCTTATTGCCGGATATGTCAAGTATCGTATCATCATAATCTACGCTAAAATCAACTTTTTTCTCTTCAGAATAAAAATATAAAATATCATTTTCAGAATCGTAATCAAATTTAATTTTCATTTTTTCCTATCCTCTCCTGAACTTTCCTTTTTACTTTATGTGCAGATATAACTATCATTCTATTTAAACCTTTTTCCCTTGGTTTTTTGTTGATTACAATATAGATGTTCATATCATGCAAATAATTGAGTTTAAACCACAATTTTAATTTTATTTCATTTTCAGGGTTTTTTGGTTTTTGTTCCTCAAATCTGTAAAGCCCTTCTTGTGAAGTTAATAAGAAAATTACTTTTGGGTAATTAATACCTCTTCTCTTATCCTGTATCCTCTTAAACCCATGCCATGTTGATTTTATTTCAGAAATATCAAAGCCTTTCAACCTATCTTTTAATTCCGTCAAATCCATCAGTTTTATAACAAATAAATATATAAAAATCTTCGTAACCAGTTTCACCAAAGCGGTTAAATAAAATCTTTTTCTATGCTTTTTATGAAAAAAAGATATTTGATTGCAGGAGTTTTGGTAATCATAGCTGCGCTGGGATTTTTTCTTTTCAACACAAAAGAAGTCTCGGGGACGGAAGCAGTATATTACAAATCAATTTCCTGTGGTTGCTGCGATGTCCACTCAAAATACCTTGAATCAAAGGGATTTGAGACAAAAGTAAATTCTGTTCAGGATGCCTCCGAAATAAAAACCCGGTACGGAATTCCGAATGAATTGCAGAGCTGTCATACTGCGATAATTGAAGGTTATTTTGTTGAAGGACATATGCCTGTGGAGGCAATTAATAAAATGCTTTCAGAAAAACCGGATATAGCAGGAATTGCCCTGCCGGGAATGCCCCTTGGTTCCCCAGGAATGACGGGAAGCAAACAGGGCGAGTTTGTAATCTATGCAGTAAATCACGACGGAAGCTATTATGAATTTATGAGGGTTTAAAATGTTAATGAAAAATTCAAAATTAAGAAGCAAAGTTGCAATGAACAGATTATTTTATAGTGATGTTAGAAAAAAAGATATTATTTCTTTAAACAAAGTTAAGCTGTTATTTTTAACTCCCATACTTGCAATTTTCTCATTAAAAATCGTCTCTGCCCATTGTCCTCTCTGCACTGTTGGAGCGGGCGCTGCGGCGGGAGCCGCGGTTTGGTTTGGAGTAAGCAAAATAATAGTTGCATTATTCATAGGCGCTTTTGCAATGTCCATGGGCATGTGGTTTTCAAATCTTATCAAAAAGAAATACATTCATTTCCAGAAAACAATTATTACTTTGGTAGTGTTTCTGACAACCGTTCTTCCATTGCTTCCAATATTCAACGCGGTAGGGCCCTTATACATTCCTTTTATAGGGAATTATGGATTAACCTACGCATTTAACTACTCCGTCGCAAGCAGTCTTCTTGGAGGGTTAGTAGTATTCATATCTCCTAAATTAAACAATAAAATAAAGGAAAAAAGAAACGGAAGGGGGATTCCTTTCCAGGGAATTTTGCTGACATTTCTCATCTTGTCTGTCATAGCGCTGATAATCCAGCTTGCAATATAAAATGAAAACAAAAAATTTTGTCAAAAAGGTAAATGAGATAAAAGAGAAAAATGAATTGGACATTTCCGCATGGGGAGATTTGAGCATAGGGCTCATGAATCTTGTCAGCCTGGAAGAGCACGCGTTTTTCAGCTATCTCAAAACGCATGATGATAAATTCCTTGACATGCTCGAGACATTCAGGGAACTGAGAAAAAGACTTCTAAAGCTTATTGTGAAAGATGATGACAAAAGCGAGAAGTGGTGCATGTCAAAGCATCTTTTGGCTACGAGCATGAGGCTTTACGAGGTGGGAAACAGGTTATTGCACGAGGGAAAGAAAAAAGAAGCCGTGGAAATGTATCATGATGCCGCGGAAACCTACGGCTTGTTCTGGGTTTTGAATTCAAATGCAAAGGGAAAAATCAAAATCAGCGGGAAAGAGGAAAAGGGGATTTTTGCCTCAATAAAGAAAATGCTTGAATGCTGCATTGAATAAAATTTATATAAACAAAAGAAAATATTAATTAATAATGAAAAAACAAGACAATACCTTAACATGGGTAATAATCGCAGTATTGGCAGTTTTATTATTCGGGGGATTTGGAATGATGGGATTTCCGTTTGGAGGAATGATGTACGGCTACGGATTTTCGGGAATGTGGATTTTTGGATGGTTGGTTATGGTTTTAATTCTAGTTGCTTTGGTTTTGTTCATTCTCTGGTTAGTTAAACAGCTGCAGCAAAGATGAAACAGGAAGATTTTGCATACATTGTTGAAACAAAAAAAAGCTTTGAAGAGGCTGTTATCTCGGTTTTAAAGGCTGTTGAGAAAAAAGGATGGAGTTTGTTCAGTGTTTATGATGTGAAAGAAAGACTGGCTGCAAAAGGTTTTGAACACGAGAAATTGAAGATTATTGAAATATGCTCGGGAAAGTACGCGAGCAATTTTCTCAATAAAAATAAATTAATTTCCCTATGCATGCCCTGCAAGATAAATGTTCTTGAAGACGGCGGAAAAATCAAGATTGTCGGAATGAAGCCGACGATGATTTCTCATTTTTTTCCTGAAGTCAGCAAGGAAGAAGCACTCGCAGTTGAAAAAGACATAAAAGAAATTGTTGACAGCTCAAAATAAAAATGAAAAGCAAAAAACCTGTTTTGTATGGAATTCTTGCAGGAACCATTCTGCTCGTGTTTTACATCCTTGTTTTAAGTTTTTTTCAGGGATTCCAGTTTGCAGTTTTGAATTTCAAGAGCATTTGGTATTGGATTGTTCCTCTTGTGCTAGGATTTGGAACACAAATAGGATTGTACACCTCGATAAAACATACTGCGGAAATGACGGGAACCGTTGCTTTTAGCGGAGGCATTTCAGGGGGAAGTATGATTGCGTGCTGCAGCCATTTTCTTTTGAATATAATTCCAATAATAGGACTTTCTGGAATTGCGATTTTTCTTGTGAAGTATCAGACAATGTTTTTTGTAATAGGAATTGTGGCAAATGCTTTTGGAATAATTTACATGCTAAACCACAAAAATAAAATGGAAAGAATGCACAAAAGTTAAGATGAATCAAAAAGTAACTCTCTGGATTGCTGTTGTTTTGATTGTCCTCGGACTCTTGGCGCTCGTGTTTTTTCCAAACATGATTTATGCGGTGAGAGACTTTGGAAAATCTCCAGACGCAGGAGGAAACAACGGAGACATATGCTCTCCTCCCGAAGGCACAAGCATTGAAGAATGGACAGATCATATGGGACATCACCCCGACATATACAAAGATTGTTTGAAATAAAAATTCATTTAAGGCATAAAACAGAAACATTAAAAAAGATTGGAAGCAATATATAAAAATTAAAAAGAGACGAAATGGTAAAACAAAATTTAGGGAAAGTTGATAGAATACTGAGATTTGCGCTGGCATTTTGGTGGCTCGGGCCATTGGCTCCGCAATTTTCATCAGTTTGGGCTAACTGGGTTATAATCATCGTCGGATGGATTGCCTTATTGGAAAGCTTCATAGGTTGGTGCTTTTTACATAAAATATTTGGAATCAACAATAAAAATCAATAAATCAAAAGGGGGTGAAAATGGCACAAAAATTTAGCGAACTTGCACTTGCATACAGCCTTGCAGTTATCTCTGCGGCGGGAATGCTCCTGGTGGGGCTTTTTGGCTACACGGGATTTTACGGCGGGATGGTTAATGTGATGATGCAATCCCATATGTATTTTGCAGTAAGTCCTTTGGGAATTCTTGCAGGAATGATTGAAGCGGCTGTCTGGGGCTTCATTGCAGGATATGCACTTGCATGGGTTTACAACAAATTCGATTGAAAAATTTAAGAACTGAAAATGAACATTTGGTTGATGAGTGTGATTGGACTTTTATTAATTTGGATTGTTATTTTTGCATTGAGAAAAGGATTAAGAAAAGAGATGATTTGGGCGAGCATTATTACCTTGCCGCTTGCATTTACAGAACCTTTGTTTGTTCCTGAATATTGGAGCCCTCCCTCATTGTTTAACCTTGCAACAACAACAGGATTTGATATAGAAAGTTTTATTTTTACTTTTTCCATAGGAGGAATTGCCTCTGTTTTGTATGAATTTTTCACGCATAAAGAAAGACACAAAAAGATAAGCAAACATAAAATGCATGGAAAAAGGCACAGATTTCATCTGCTTGTTCTTTTATCTCCAATAATTGTTTTTTTAGTATTATATTTATTTACAAATTTAAATTCAATTTATTCGGGAATTATTGCCATGTTCATAGGGGGGTTTGCGGCAGTTTTATGCAGACCTGATTTAAAAAACAAAGTTTTCACGGGAGGATTTCTTTTTTTAATCTTGTATTTTGCCGGTTTTTTAATTTTTAGCTTTTTATATAGCGGAGGAGTGGAACAAATATGGAACCTATCGGCAATTTCAGGAATTTTGCTCTTGGGAGTTCCAATAGAAGAACTTTTATTTGCCCTTTCATTTGGGATGATGTGGAGCAGCATTTATGAGCATATTAAGTGGTATAAATTAAAATGAAACCAATTTCACCGATTGATTTATATAATTATTTTTTTTCTATTTGTAATGAGTTTTAAGGAATTTGTAAAAGAGCTTAACGGAAACAGGGTTGAGGGCGAATTGATAAAAACAATCCTGTACTCTTTGCTGACTTCTTTTATTATATTGGAGATTTTGTATTTCCTTAAATTAAGATACATAGAGAATTTTATGCCTAAATACGGATTTTATCTTTTCTTTGCAGTTTTAAGCTATGCTTTAATTATGCCGTCGATAAGGCAGGTAAGAGCTTACCGGGAATTTGCCTGTATGACGGGAATGATGATTGGAATGACTATAGGAGTAATTGCGGGATTTGTTGCGGGATTTTTCATAGCATCCACAAACGGAATGTTCTACGGAAGCGTCTTTGGAATAAGCGCGGGAATTCTTTTAGGAGCGTGGAACGGAAAATGCTGCGGTGTCATGGGAGTTATGGAAGGAATGACTGCGGGTTTCATGGGGGGTTTGATGGGGGCAATGACTGCAATAATGATGATTAACGACAACTTGAAAGTCGCGAGCGTTGTTGTTTTTTTAATATCTTCTGTTATATTGATTGGACTGAACTACATGATTTATTTTGAAATGAAAAACAGCGAGAGACGAATAAAGGAGGACAACTTCCCGACAATAATAATAAGCTTTGTCTTAACAACCATAACAACATGGCTGATGGTTTTCGGGCCAAGGAGCGCGTTGTTTCAATGAAAACTTTCACCGCCTTGATTATTCTTATTATTGTCCTTATTGCAGCGGGAGGATTTGTATTTTCAAAATTAGAAAATGTTCAGAATGCAAATTCTGTAAACAGCCAAGAAACAGGAAAAACGCAGGAAGTTGTTTTAAGCATGAAAAATTATAATTATTACCCCAACACGATAAAAGTAAAATCAGACATTCCAGTAAGGATATATCTTGATGAAAGCGTTGTAGGATGCTACAGGGGATTTACAATAAGGGACTTCGGGATAAATAAATACTTAAAAACACCGGAAGATTATATAGAATTTACGCCAAATAAAAAGGGAACTTTTGTATTTGCCTGTTCAATGGGTATGGGAACGGGAAAAATAATCGTGGAATAAAATGAAAAAAATCAACTTTGAGATTATTGGCATGCACTGCGCTTCCTGCTCGGCTAACATAGAAAGAAGCCTGAAAAAAACCAAGGGAGTGAAAGAAGCGAGAGTTAATCTTATGGCGAGAAAGGGGTTTGCAGATGTTGAAGACAATGTCAGTGAAAAATATTTGAAGGAAGCCGTTTCAAGAGTTGGCAATTACAAAGCCATGAACTTCAGGATTGACGGCGACGGGCACCACTCCGGCAAAAAAGGCATGGAACATGAAGAGCATCACGGGCACGAAGAACAAGGTGAGCATAATTTGATGCAAACGGAAGACACGCACCACCATGAGGAGCCTGTTGAGGAATCTGAAATAAAATCATGGAAGAAAAAAATGTTCTGGGTGTGGGTGTTCACACTTCCGATTGCCTTTTTGATGTTTTCAGAGAGACTGTTCAGCCTGAAATTTTTAGAGGCGAATGCGCTTACGTTGGTGATTCTTGTCCTTGCTTTTCCCGTGATTTTTGTCTTCGGATTCGGAACCCTTAAAGGAGGGTTGAAGGGATTCTTGAATTTGTACTTTGGCATGGATTCCCTGATTGCGCTTGGGACTATTGTCGCATGGCTTACTGGAGTTTTCAACCTGCTTGGATATGTTCTCGACTACTCCGGAATAAGCGCAATGATAATGTCCATCTTCATAACTGGAAAATTCATAGAGGCAAAAGCAAGAGGGCAGGCGGGAGAGGAAATAAAAAAACTTCTTGAGCTTGGCGCAAAAAATGCCCTTGTCATAATAAACAAAAAAGAAATTGAAATTCCGGTTTCTGAAATCAAAATAGGAGATATAATGATTGTAAAGCCGGGAGAAAAAATTCCCACGGACGGAATCGTGCTAAAAGGAGAAAGCTCCGTTGATGAATCCATGGTGACAGGAGAAAGCATGCCCGTCGACAAAATAAAAGGCAGCAGTGTGATAGGCGCAACACTCAATCAGGACGGCATTTTGTATGTGAAAGCCGTGAAAGTGGGAAAAGACACTTTTCTCTCCCATATAATAAAGCTTGTTGAAACAGCGCAGGGAACAAAAATTCCAATACAAAAATTCGCGGACAAGATAACAAACATATTTGTCCCTTCCGTGCTCGCGGTTTCAATTCTGACTTTCGCTTTTTGGTGGTATCTCTCAAACGATTTAAGCAGGGCAATTGCCGTTTCCGTTTCCGTGCTTGTAATTGCGTGCCCGTGCGCTCTTGGATTAGCCACGCCGACGGCACTGATGGTCGGCTCGGGAATGGGCGCGAAAAGGGGAATTCTGATAAGAAAAGGAGAGGCAATTCAGACGATAAAGGAGATAAAGACAATTATTTTTGACAAGACAGGAACAATAACAAAGGGAAAGCCGGAAGTCAAGGCAGTTTACTCAAACGGCAAGAAAGAATACTTGATGGACATCGCGGCAAGCATGGAAAAACTTTCAGAACATCCTGTTGCAAGGGCGATTGTGGAAAAAGCAAACCTGAAAAGATACAGAAAAGTCACGGGCTTCAAAATTCTTAGGGGAAGAGGTGTCGAGGGAAAAATAGGCAAGAACCTTGTTGTCATAGGGAACAGCACTTTAATGTATGAAAACGGAATCTCAGTTAAGGAATTCGAGAATCATATAGTGGACTTTGAGGGCAAGGGGCTTACGACAATGATTGTATCCGAAAACAAAAAAGCCATTGGAATCATAGGCGTTGCGGACGCCGTGAAAGAAGATTCCGTCTCCGCGATAAACAAACTGAACTTAAACGGATTCAGGACTATAATGATTACGGGAGACAACCAAAAAACGGCGGAGGCGATTGCAAAACAGGTTGGAATAAAGGAAGTCATTGCAAACGTTCTTCCGGAAGAAAAGGCAAAAAGAATCAAGAACATGCAGGAGAGGGAAATGGTTATTTTTGTCGGCGACGGGATAAACGATGCACCTGCGCTGAAGCAGAGCAATGTGGGAATTGCCATGGGAACGGGCACAGACATTGCGATAGAGGCAGGAGACATCGTGCTTGCAAAAGGCTCCCTTACTGGTGTGGTGCAGGCTATAACTTTAAGCAAGGCAACATTCGGAAAAATAAAGCAGAATCTGTTCTGGGCATTTGCGTACAACACAATAGCAATTCCCGTGGCTGTTCTTGGATTTCTTCATCCCATCATAGCGGAAATCGCAATGGCGCTCAGCTCCATAACTGTCGTGGGAAACGCGAACTTGCTTAGAAGAAAGAGGATTTGATTGTTATATACTAATTTACTTAAATTCATTGCTAATAACTTATAAAAAATTATATATTAATAGTTAGATTAATTGCAAATGTAGTGCACCAATTACTTTTTTCCCTTTCTTCTCTTCCCTGATTTCTTCTCAGAAAAGACATAGATATACAAAATCGGAAGAATCCCAAGAGTGTTCAAAATCGCGAGAGCTATAAACCACGGAACAGAGTTCTTTCGGGCGGCTTTCCACATTGCAATTAATTTCCAGACACCTTCCCATATTGCAAGCATGCCTATCAAAATCCAAAAGCTCAAAGGAAGCTCAATCCCTGCAAATAGCATATGACACTAAAATTTTCAGGGTTTAAAAGTTTTATTAATTAGAAAATGGCTCGCTCCGATGTCGCTCATATATTGATTAGATTGTTATCCGTATAAAATCATACAACTTGTAGAATCAATAAATACTCATTATCCGATTTAATGGTGGTGGCGGACTTT
>CAZLQA010000003.1:19419-23640 GCA_964561665.1 Candidatus Woesearchaeota archaeon | reverse complement strand
GTAGATAAGGCTTAAAATTGCTCCGACAGTTAAAAACTTAAATACCTTTAGTTTAACGATTTTACTAAAAAACATTTAAATAATGCTCTTGTTTTTTGTCATAATGTATGTCGTGAAGGCATCGGGGAAAAAAGAGGAATTCAATCCCGGAAAAATTCTCAGCACATTGAGGAGAGCAGGAGCCACGCAAAAGCTTGCAAATGAAATTGAAAACGAGGTTGAGAAAAAAGCCTATGACGGAATAACAACGAGGGAAATTCTTGACAACGCCCTTGAACTGCTTAAAAGCAGAAAGCCCGAAGTTGCGGATATTTACGATTTGAAAAGGGCAATAATGACTCTGGGACCGACGGGGTTTCCATTTGAGAAATTTTTTGCGGAGGTGCTGAGAAACTACGGCTATGAAACCCAGATTGACCAGATTGTAAGCGGAAAATTTTCCACGCATGAAATAGACATCTCCGCCGTGAAAAAAAACATAAGATACATGGTGGAGGCGAAATACCACAACACCCAGGGTGTCTACACTGATTTGAAAGTTGTCCTGTATGTTTACGCGAGATTTCTGGACTTAAAGAGAAAGTTTGACGTTCCGTGGATTGTCACCAACACAAGAATCTCGAGCAATGCAATGAACTATTCAAAGGGCGTCGGAATAAAAATCACTTCATGGAAATATCCCGGAAAGGAAAGCCTTGAGGGGTTAATAGAAGGGAAAAAACTTTATCCAATAACGATACTCAAGTCCGTCAATGAAAGCGTGAAGGGGAATCTCATCCGCTCAGGAATAGTCATGGTTAAGGACCTTTTGAACATTGATTTTGGGGAGCTCCAGAAAAGAACAAAGATTTCGCGGGAAGATTTGGCATCGCTGGTTGAAGAAGCGGGAAAAGTTTACAAGGTTAAAGTTGGAAAGTAATTATCTTTTAAAGTAAATTTTAAATAAATAATAAACCATTATAAGTTCTATTATTATAAAAAATAAAATTATAGAATAAAAAACCCAAAAACTTGATAAATTTCCTAGGTTACTTAAAAAATGTCTCTTATCTCCTGTAAATATATTAATAATTACTAAAATAAAAGGAATTGGTGAAAGATAAGATACAACTATCAAAGGTTTTCTATTAATCAAATAAGCTAAGAATAAACACACTAATGAAAATAATCCAAATAAAAACATAAATGCAAATAAAGGATTTAAACTAGTTATTTCCCCATATGCATCTTTTGATGAAGCAATGTCATATTGAGCATAAAAAGCCATTACTAAAAGAAAAGTAGACACTGCAAAAATTAGTTGTTTTACGTTTTGCCTTTCTTTAGTGTTATTCATACCTATAAATCTAGTAAAGTATTCAAAAAGATTATTGTAATTAAAAAATAGTCAAAAACATTTAAATAGAAGTGAATTTTCTTATGGAAGTTAAATACAATATGTTGTAACTATGGGTTATAATAAGTACAATATCTTGTATAATAAAGGGAACCAAGGTTCGCCCTTATCAACCCCTCCTTTAATAGAGGGTCACGCCTGATGAAATGCCCATACTGCTCAAACGAAACGACAAAAGTAACAAATAAGAGGGAATCCCCGCACGGAACCAGAAGAAGAAGAGAGTGCCTGAAGTGCGGAAAAAGATTCACGACGCACGAGAATATTGCGGGGGAAAACAACTTTTATATTATCAAAAAGGATAAAAGGAGGGAAAAATTTGATAGGGAGAAGCTTGAAAAAGGGGTTGAAAAGGCATTCGAAAAACGCCCTGTTTCAAAGGAAAAAATTGACAAAATGATAAACGAAATAGAGGAACAGCTGAGAAAAAAGGGAAAAAAGGAAATTTCAAGTTCTTTTCTAGGAGAGCTCATCATGAAGAAATTAAAAAAAATCGACAACGTAGCTTACATAAGGTTTGCATCCGTTTACAGGAACTTTCAGGATATCAAGGATTTTAAAAAGGAGCTAAAGGAGCTGTAATGGAAACGGAATTGCAGCAGCTCACGAAACTGAACCTTTCTGTCAACCAGATAAAAGTCATAAGGGACAAATACCTTAAAAGCTCTCCAACTGTCGAGCACTGGCTAAGGAATGTATGCCACAACATCGCCCTCTCTGAAATGCTTTATTCTGACAAAGTTTCGGAAGACGAAATTTTTGAAGGGGTGAATTACAAGAGAGTTGAATACATTTCAAAGAAAAAAATTGCAAAGATGTTTCTTCTCCACCACGGGCTTGTAAAAACGGACGAAACGCACAAAAATTTCAAGAAATTTCTTAAAAATCTTGAAGGCATAAATTCGGGAAATCCTGAAATAATTTCAAAAACAGAGGAGGAATTCTACGAACTCCTGTCAAGCTTCAAGTTCCTTCCAAATTCCCCCACCTTGATGAATGCGGGAAGAGATTTGCAACAATTAAGCGCGTGCTATGTCCTTCCTGTTGAGGATTCAATGGATGGGATATACAGCTCCGTGAGGCATATGGCGCTGATTCACCAGAGCGGAGGCGGAACGGGATTTTCATTTTCAAAGCTGAGGCCTGCGGGAGACAGGGTAAAGACAACCCACGGGGTTTCATCGGGCCCCATAACATTCATGCAAATATTCGACAAGTCAACTGATGTTGTCAAGCAGGGTGGAACAAGAAGAGGGGCAAACATGGGAATCCTTCATTACACTCATCCAAATATCCTTGAGTTCATTGAAATGAAAAAAACTCCGGGGGTCATGGAAAACTTCAATGTTTCCGTTACAATAGACGACAAGTTCATGCAGGCTGTGAGAAACAACGAGGAGTATGACTTGATAAATCCGCGAAACAAGGAATCCGTCGGAAAACTTAACGCGAAGGAAGTGTGGAAAAAGCTTGTAAAAGGCGCATGGGAGACGGGAGACCCAGGAATAATAATAATTGACAGAATAAACAACACAGGAAGCAACGCGACACCCCATCTTGGAACCATAGAATCCACAAATCCGTGCGGAGAGCAGCCCCTCTTGCCTTATGAGCCATGCAATCTTGGAAGCATAAACCTTTCAAAATTCGTAAAAGAAGACGGAAGCGACTTCAGCTATGAAAAACTTAGGGAATGCGTATTCACTGCGACTCATTTTTTGGACAATGTAATTGACATAAATAACTACCCCATAAATGAAATAGAGGAAATGGCAAAAAAAACCCGAAGGATAGGACTTGGAGTTATGGGATGGGCGGAGTCGCTTGTAAAGATGGGAATACCCTACAACTCACAGGAGGCCCTTTCAAAGGCGGAGGAGGTAATGAAATTCATAAACGTCTCGTGCATGAACGCGTCCGAGGAGCTTGCGGAGAGAAGGGGAACTTTCCCGGCATGGAAAGGCTCAATATACGACAAGGAAAGCTCTTACTTCAGGGGGCAGGAATTTTTCCCGAGGCACTCTGCAAGAACAACCATTGCCCCGACGGGAACAATAGGCATAGCCGCAGGGCTTCAGGGGGCAGGAATAGAGCCGTTCTTTGCAGTTGCTTATGTAAGATATAACGCGGCAGGAATCGACGCGCTAAAAAAAGGAGAGAAACCCCTTGAAAAAAACACATTTTTTGAAATAAACCCTTTGTTTGAAAAAATCGCTGAAGAGAATAATTATTTTGGGATGAAGAAGGAAGAGCTTTACATGAAAGTAAACAACAATCACAAGTCACTTTTGGGAATAAGCGAGATTCCAGAGCACATACAGAATCTTTTCCTGACTTCGCACGACCTCACGCCAAGAGAGCATGTGCTTATGCAGTGCGCCTTCCAGAAATATACTGACAACGCCGTTTCAAAAACAGTCAACATGAAGAATGAAGCCACGGAAAAGGATGTTGAAGAGGCTTATCTTCTTGCGTATGAAAAAGGCGCAAAAGGCGTGACCGTTTACCGCGACGGCTCAAAGCAGTTCCAAATACTAAACATAAATGACAAAAAAAACAAGAGCCAAAAAGACGCGGACATACCGGTAAAAATTCCTTCCATAATTCCTGCAATAAAAATAAGGCAGAAAACCCCCCACGGAAACATACATATGGAAATTGCCGTTGATTCAAAAAATGACTACGTCCCTTTGGAGGTTTTTGCGCAGCTTGGAAATGCGGGAAGCGAGGAGTCCGCTTCCATGGAGGCTTTGGGAAGATTAACCTCCCTGTGGCTTAGAAAAAAACAGCCCATTGACGAACTCATTGCGCAATTGAAGGACATA
>CAZLQA010000003.1:2963-19409 GCA_964561665.1 Candidatus Woesearchaeota archaeon | reverse complement strand
TCTCTTCCTATGGGGTTTGCAAGAGGGTTGATGAAATTCGAGACTGCAAAAAAAATGTTCGGCGTGAAAAAGCTCCTTCTTGGAGAAGTTGATTACGACGAAGTTGAAAAAAGAGTTTCCGATTTTCTAAGAACAGGAAAGGACGAATTTGAGACTAAAAGGCTTCCCGAAGAAATTGATCCCTTTAAAGAGCCCGTTGAGAAAGAGAAAACAAAAAAAACGGCTTTTTCACTGAGATGCCCCGACTGCGGGCTTTCCTTGACAATGATGGAAGGATGCCAAAAATGCCTTAACTGCGGATATTCAAAGTGCTGATGAAATTTATTTGGAATTAAAAGATGAATCTAAAAAAATTGCTTGATGTAAGCCCTCATATTGAAAAAGCATTATATTTTAGCGGTATTTCTATAACTGCATTTGCTGCTCATCCTCTTTTTAGCGGATGGAGATTATTTGCATTAAACATAGTAGTTTATGGACTTTTAATTTTAGCAGTTTTTCAATTAATTTTATTTTTTACAGAAAGTAAAAAATAACTTTCACAACCATTCACAATAAAATTTTTATCTATAAAAATGCAAATCGACAAAACAAAACTTGGATTGGTGCAGGTGTTTTGGGGAAACGGGAAAGGAAAGACAACAAGCTCATTGGGCACGGCTTTAAGAGCATGCGGAAACGGATACAAAGTCCATTTGGTGCAATTCATGAAAAACGGAGCCGAATCCCTAGGTGAAGAGCAGATTCCCGGAGAAATAAAATCCCTTGAAAAATTTTCAAATTTTACATACAAAAGATTCGGGACGGACGGATGGGTTATAAAAACACCGACTGAAAACCAGATAAAATCGTGCAGGAATGCGCTGGAGCACGTCAGGGAATCATTAAAAAATGAGAATATAGACATACTCATAGCCGACGAGATACTTTATGCCGTCCAGTTTAAACTGCTAACCGAAGATGATATTATAGAATTGATTGACGGCAAGCCTAAAAATAAGGAATTAATCTTGACAGGTTCCCACAAGCCATTTCCTAAAATTTTTGAAAAATCAGACTTGGTTACGGAAGTCAAAAAGATAAAACACCCTTTTGACAAGAACATCCTTGCAAGAAAAGGTGTGGAGTTTTGATAGTTTTCGCCCAGCTTCGCCCTGCTCTGCAAGTGCTCTAGCTTTGCCCGCAAAATTGAGATGTTTTTCAAACTGCTAACAAAAAATATGCTAATTTTATAAAAAGCTGGACTTTGTATTAAACTTCAAGTAATGTGCGAACCCTTTAGAGTAAGCCATATTGAACAAAAGGACATAAACAACATAATTCTTCCGATAATCAACATTACTTTTTGGAATATAAAAATATTAAAAATGCAGTTTAATGATAAAAATATGATTTTTGTTAATAATCAAATAAATCCGCGAAGCGGGAAATTTGCTTTGCTTCTTAGATTAAAATGATAATATGGATTCTTATGGTTCTGGACCTTGCCGTCCTTGCAACAGTAAGCTTCGCGCATTTCGGCATTGCCTTCTCCGAAGTGGTGCTGTTTTACTCGGCAGGATATCTTCTCCTTAAGTTCCTTCTCTTCAGGGAAATAATGAGCGGAATCGACGCCGTTTTTGGAGTTTATATTTTAATCGTGGCGTTTTTCCATGTTTCAACTTTCTTTTATTATTTCCTTCTCGGATGGTTTTTGTACAAGCTGATGTCAACTGTAATGGGAGAAATATGATAATTAGAAATGAATTTGCTTTGGACCTCTAACACCTCTTTGCCCTTGATAATTTCCACTATAATCTCGAGAAGGATTTGAAGCCATAAAGTTATATCGCAAATCGGCAATATTTTGCCCGTCGTTTAAAATTATCCTGTTTGGGCTTGTGTTTCTTACTTCCAATGTTGCCTGAGCACCCATAATCTTTCCCTTCTTCCTCACATTACCAAAACCAGGGTCAAAAAATCCTGCATAATGAACTCTAAATTCACCTTTGGCCGCTGATGAATCCTCCATTTCAGCGCAGTGATCTGAAGGAACTACGATTCCTTCATTTGTTGTAAGTAAATAAAATGAATTTGATTCAAGAGACAGACAACCATATCTTGTTAAATTTACTTTGTTAAAGTATTCAAAGCCGTCAAGTGAATCATTAAGAGCCGACAAGTCTACAAGAGGAGCATCATGTCTTACCACATAGCCAGGGTTATCCACCCTCAAATTTAATGTTAAACCCACAACCCCATCTCTTATGAACTTTTCAGAAGGAATAGGATTTCCATTGAAATCAACAAGAAGTGTTTCAGACCTTGCAAGATATTTAAGCATTCCTTGGTTTAGTCTCAATCTATCTCTGCTTCCCCTAATAAACCTTGCTTGAACAAAAGTGTATAATGATGGAACTTCCAAATCAAAAGATTGTGAAATAACTTCAAGATACAACTTGCCTTTATACCCACTTCTTACATTATCAAATTCATCCCCTTTTTCGGTTAGAAGCCTTGCATGGATATCCCATCTTCCCGTTGTGCTTTTTGGGTTTGCCCTTGCAGAAATTCCTTCCGGCAAATCAAATGACTCTGCAAGCCTTATTATATAAACAAGCCCTCTGTCCAAAACACCTTTCTTTCCCTCCAAAGAGAAACTATACCTTGATTTTAATTTGAGATAATCTTCCATATTTGTATTTGGAATCGTCGAACCGTCCATACGCCACACGTTTTTCCCTAAACCGCATCTTAAATCCATTGAGGATGGCTGGACTTGATTTTTGTCGTCAATAGGAACTTTAGAAATAATTGCGCCACTGTTTATCAATTCCCTTATCTCAACATCCGACAATACGCCTTCTTTCATAAACCTCTCACTTGTTAATGTTTTTTAAATAAATATATTTTAAAGTATATAATTTATTCCTTCTTGAATTTTGAGTCAAAAGCAGCCCTTACTTCTTTCCAGACATCCTCAGCGGGCTGCATTCCGTTTATATAACAAATTCCCATGTCACCCATAAGCCCGGGAAGAATCCTCCCCAATGACTCATAATTTTTGAAAACTTCCATCATGAAATCCAAATGCGAGTCAAATTTTCTTCCGTAACCGCCATCCCTTTTCTTTAATCTTCTTGCGGCTTCCTTTGGCTTCACATCAAGTATGAAAGTCAAATCTGGAATTCTCGCGGATTTGTTTGCGCGGGCTATATCTTCATAAGAAATTCCCTGGGTATGCTGAAATGCAAAGTTTGAATGATAATACCTGTCACTAAGAACATCTATTCCCAAATAAAGCATGGGAACAAAAATTCTGTTGTGTGTTGTTCTGTTCCAGGCAAAGTGGTTCACCGCTTCCAGTCCTTTTTCATAAGGGTTTTTGTCGGATGCAAGCATTTCTCTCGTTTTTCTTCCGTTTTCATCAAACTCGTTCGGCTCCCTTGTTATGAAAATCGTCCTGTCTCTTGATAAGCCGTAAATGTATTCAGCCAACAATTGCATCTGCGTTCCTTTCCCGCATCCGTTGATGCCCTCAAAAACTATGAATCTTCCTTTTCTTGTCATTTTTTCAAAGTTATATCCTGTTCTCCTCTTTTTATGTCAAATCTGCTAGGCTCGGAATCCACATGTATCGGAATCTTTAAGGTATTTGCAATTTGATTTCCTATGCTATGGGCTACTCTTTGAAGTGTTGGATGAACAAATCTGGAATCTCTCAATTCAACCATATAAATAACTGCCGGCAAGCCCCCTGTAAATCTGTTTGAAGTGTTATATCCCATCGGAAGAAAATACTGCGCTTCTTCCGGAGAAACTCCCAAACTTTTAATTCCTTGATTTATTGATTCCAAATGTTCCGGTAATTTTTCCCTTACTTCTGTTGGAAAATTTCCGGCATACCATTCATTGAATCCCAATTCAGCAGTCAAAAGAGGCATCCTCTGAGTTATTGCTCTATGTCTTTGGATATCCCTAAAAGAACCAAAATCCAATTGAAACTGCACATCCAACTCACCAATTTGCGCAGTATATTTTGGTAGTTCTGCTTTAGGCGGCCTTTCATCAAATAATTTTCTATTCTTTTCCAAATCATGTTTGTCAATATTCCTAAAATTCACAATGGGTTCAACAGGAGATTCTGGATTGTGATAAAAATAATTTCTTGCAATTAGTTCCTGATATGCTTCTGTTTCAGGATATCTTTTATGCCCAAAAGAATTTGGATGATGCTTTTTCAATGCTTCTTCCAACCCTTCAGCTGTTCTCCTTACTTCCGGCAATGGATGATGTCTTAAAAAAAGCAATTTGTCTGCCGCTTGTCTGAGGTTTGTATGCCATGCAAGATTTGTTGATGCACCCGAAGGCAAAAGACTTCTTGTAATGTCAAAAGCTCTTGCATTAATTGCTTTTTGATAAACTAAATCTTTTTCTCCTTCTATTTGAGGGTGCAATTTTCTCAAAAGTTCTCTTGTGGATTCTTGAGCACCAAGATAAAAACTTCTTTGCATTTCTAAAATTCCTTTAACTCCATCAATTTGTGTCGGATTGATAAAAGGCTGCTGTGAAAAATCTATATATCTTGTAGAAGACTCTTGTCCCGAATAGAGAGGATTATCTTGAATTGCCTTTGCGACAAGCATAGATACCCCTTCGATAAATACACTTGTTGTTCCACAATCCCCTATAGACTTATGCCCATAGCCCACATAAATGTTAGACATAAAGCTTTCAACACCTTTTTCTATCAATACTTTCAAATGTGCTTTTAACCCTCCTGTAGAGCGTGAATGAAGCGCCTGCAACATTGCTTCAGCTTCCGCGTTAATCGCGGCGCCCGTATCAAGAACAATTACTTCCCCATTTCCATTAATTTTAACAAATGTATGCTCTAAGTCAGAAAGTCTTTTACCCATATTTCCTCTTTTTATTTTAGTTCTTGTATCACGAACTTTTTAAAGAAAATTGCATTTCACCATATACTTTAAGAGGCATAAAGAAACTTTTATAAATCTCCTTCTGATTTTTAACCCGTGTATTTTGAGGAAAAAATGGCAAATAACGATAAAGTTCCCGAGCTGTCAAAGAATGAATTTGAGAGTTTCATAAAGGATAAAATGGTTCTGGTTGACTTCTCCGCCGACTGGTGCATGCCGTGTGTTATGATGGAGCCAATTGTTGACGAGATGTCAGAGAGATTCAAGGGGAAGATAAAATTCGGAAAGGTAAACATAGACGAAAACCACCACCTCGCCCAGAAATTTGAGATAAGGTCAATACCCCACTTCATTATTTTCAAGAACGGCGAGAAAGTGGAGCAGTTCGTGGGAGCCATGCCAGAGGAAGAACTTGAGAAAAAACTCAGGAAATTTGCTTGAATTTTATTATAATCAACTCCAAAAAATAACATTTATTTTGATATATTCTCAAAAGTCCGCAGATTTTTATTAACCATTAACCAAGAAGATGCTCTTTACTTCATCAGTGCAGTAGTGATAGCGAACCAATTAAATTAAACCCTTATAAAAATTTATAAAAGAACATATTATTTTATTTAAAGCAGAAACGGCTCCGTAGCTCAGCCTGGCAGAGCACTGGACTTTTACGCATTGCTGAACACGACAAGGTTCGCGCAAGCGCGAAGATATCCAGGTGTCGGGGGTTCAAATCCCTCCGGGGTCATTCATAGTTAAGTTTAGGGAATTTGACAAATCAGTTTAAACGAGAAGGAAGTTAGAAAGAAACTTGTGTCTTTCATTCGAATCCCTCCGAGGTCATTCATAATCAGGCTCAATGGTAGCAACATCCGATTATTTCACAATTCTCGAACATTCCGAAACCTTTTTAAACAAAAATCTAATCTAATTTATAATTTAAACCTTAAGCCCCTTTTTAAAATGCACTTCCTGCAGCCAAAACACTCAAAACTTAGCGAAAAAGAGTCGGAAGAGCTTCTTAAAAAACTTAATATTTCTTCTTCACAGCTTCCAAAAATTCTTTCAAATGACCCGTCGCTGCCGGACAAGTGCGGCACGGGAGATATAATCCAGATAGAAAGAAACTCTTCCGAAGGAAAAACATTTTTTTATTACAGGGTTGTTGTATAAAACCCATTATGCAGTAAGCAAAATATTTCCCGGAAAAATGCCAAAAAATGGAATCAAATAAGCACACAATAGTAAAAAAATACCTGAATGAGCATTCGCTTGTGGAGTCAAACGTGGTTTCCTTCAATAATTTCATTGAAAGCAGGATGCAGGAAATTGTGGACGAGGTTTCTGAAACAATAAACAACGAGGATTTTGAAATCAGCCTCGGAAAGATAAAAGTGGGAAAGCCGCAGATAACCGAATCTGACGGAAGCACCTCGCTGATTCTGCCTTACGAGGCAAGGCTGAGAAATTTCACATATTCCGCCCCGATAACCCTTGAGATAACAATAAAGAAAGACGACCACACGGATTCTGAAATTGTTGAAATCGGCAGGATTCCCATAATGGTAAAAAGCAAGGCATGCAACACATACGGGATGTCAAGCGAGGAGCTTATAAAAAATTACAACGACCCTCTTGACACAGGAGGATACTTCATAATCAACGGGAATGAAAGAGTAATGGTCATGCTTGAAGACCTTGCGGAAAATCAGCCCTTTATAGAAAACAACAGCAAGGGAAACCTCACGCTGAGAATTTTCTCCTCAAGAGGAACTTACAGAATACCTACGCTGATATCTGAAAACAAGGAAGGAATCTTTAACGTCTCGTTCAGCAGGTTTATGGAAATTCCGGCAGTAATAGTTCTGAAGGCATTGGGAATGACAAAAGAGTCCGACATAGCGCATTACATAGGAAAGGAAACCGACAGCGTCATTGTCAACCTCTACGAATTTGTCAATATCCCAAACGTGGAAGACGCAATGATGCAAATCGCGGAAAAGTCCGCCCTTCAGGGAACAAAAAAAGAAATCCTTGACAGGATAAACCAGAGAATTGACTCGTTTTTGCTGCCGCATATAGGCAAGGGAAAGGAAAGCAGGATGGAAAAGGCAATAACCATATGCAAGATGATTAAAAGATTCCTGACGGTAAAGGAAAATCCTTCACTAAAAACGGACAAGGACCATTATTCAAACAAACGTGTCCGCCTGTCGGGAGATTTGATGACCAGTTTGTTCAGGGCAAACCTTGGAATACTGATAAGAGACATACAATATTCCCTGCAGAAATCATCAAAAAGAAAAAAAATATTTTCCATAAGGACAATAGCAAAATCAACATTGTTTTCCCACAGGGTTGAATCCGCGATAGCGACGGGAAGCTGGGTCGGCGAAAGAAGCGGCGTGACGCAAAACATGGACAAGACGAATTATCTCGCAATAATCTCCCAGCTGCAGAGAGTCTCAAGCATGCTTTCATCGGATCAGGAAAACGTGATGGCGCGTACCCTTCATCCGACGCATTACGGAAAATTCTGCCCCATTGAAACTCCCGAGGGAACGGAAATAGGACTTAGAAAAAATCTTGCAATATTATGCAAGATTTCGACAAAAATCGAGCTTGATGACGGGGATTTCGTAAAAATGATTGAATTAGAAGGGCTGGAAAGAAAAGAGAGCAGGGAAACGGACGTTTTCCTCAACGGAAAATTCATAGGATGCGCGGAAAATCACGAAGAATTTGTAAAAAAGCTCAGGGAAAAAAGAAGAAGAGGAGATTTGCCCATGCAGATGAACATAAGAGACGATCCCGCATTCAGCACGATAGTCATTTCAAGCGAGCCGGGAAGGGCATTAAGGCCTTTGATAATCGTCGACAACGGAGTTTCAAGAGTTACAAAAGAGCATATTGAGAAAATGGAAAAAAATGAAATGTCGTGGAAAGATTTGATAAAAGAAGGATTAATAGAATATCTTGACACATCCGAAGAGGAAAATGCATTTGTTGCATTGTATGAAAATGAGCTCACGAAGGAACACACGCACCTTGAAATAGATTCCATGGACCTTCTCGGAGTCGTCACCAGCCTGGTTCCGTACGGGAACCACGACCAAAGCTCGAGACTTAACAGGGGAAGCAAGACGCAAAAGCAGGCGCTTGGATTGTATGCCGCAAACTATCTCTGCCGTTTGGACACGGACGTTTCCGTTCTTCAATATCCGCAGAAGCCGGTTGTAAGAAGCTTTGTTTACGACACTTTGGACACTTATCCTGCAGGGCAAAATCTTGTCGTCGCTGTAATGACTCATCAAGGATACAACATGAAAGACGCGCTGGTATTCAACAAGGGAAGCATTGACAGGGGCGTGGGAAGAAGCTATTACTTCAGGCCCCACAACGCCATAGAAATGAATTATGCAGGAGGGCTGAAGGATGAAATCGTAATCCCGGAAAAAGGAACCGCGGGATACAAAACGGAGGAAAGCTACAGGTTTCTCGAAGAGGACGGGATTGTCTATCCCGAGGCGGACATAAACGAGAATGAGGTTCTTATAGGAAAGCTCTCCCCTCCAAAGTTCCTTTCCGAAGCAAGAGAAATATCGGTGAAGACAAAAAAAGACTCCTCTGTCATGATGAGGCAGGAAGAAAAAGGAACGGTTGAAAGCGTTTTCATAACAAAAGATTCCGAGGGAAACAAGATTGTCCAGGTAAGGACAAGAGACTTGAGAATCCCAGAGCTCGGGGACAAGTTTGCAACGCCTCACGGACAAAAAGGAGTGATAGGAGCCATTGTTCCGGAAGACGATGTTCCGTTCACCTCAAGCGGGGTGAGACCCGATGTAATTTTCAATCCCCACGGATTGCCGTCGAGAATGACCGTCGGATACCTTCTGGAAATACTCGCCGGAAAAGTCGGCTGCCTCAGGGGGAAATGGGTTGACGCCACGCCTTTCTCCGGAAAAGGCAAGGAAGAGCTTGAAATAAATCTTGAAAACCTAGGGTTTAGGTATGACGGAAAGGAAACAATGTTTAACCCCGTGACAGGGAAAATGATGGAAGCAAAAATATTCATAGGAAATATTTACTACCTTAAGCTGAAGCATATGGTTGCAAACAAGATTCACGGACGCGCATCGGGGAAGATTGCTCTTCTTACAAGACAGCCTATCGAGGGAAGGTCGAGAGGAGGAGCCCTAAGGCTTGGAGAGATGGAGCAGCAGGCTTTGGTTGCGCACGGAGCATCGCTGCTTTTGAAAGAAAGATATGATTCGGACAAGGTAACCCTTTACATATGCACCCAATGCGGAGCAATATCCGTCGAGGACAACATCAGGCAGAGAATTGTATGCCCATTGTGCGGAAGCGAGGATGCGGATCCCGTAGAGATATCATACGTTTTCAAGCTCCTGCTTGAAGAACTTCAGGGAATGCACATCAGAACAAAAATGAAATTAAAAAACAAATATGAATAGCAAAATTGAAATCGAGTTGTCAAAAATGGAGGTTGCTATATTCAACAAATTAAAATGAGAATAATAAGAAAAAAAGTCGCGGAGATTGAATTTTCGCTTTTTAGCCCGGAGCAAATAAAGAAAATTTCCGTCGCGAAGATAGTAACTCCCGAGCTGTATGACATTGACGGATACCCCGTCGACGGCGGGCTGATGGACCTGAGAATGGGCGCAATAGACCCCGGTGTTAGATGCAGAACATGTGGAGGAAGGCTGAAGGAATGCCTTGGACACCCAGGAAGAATCGACCTTGCCCGCCCCGTAATTCACCTCAAGTATATTCCTCTTATTGAAATGGGCATGAGATGCTTCTGCAGCGAATGCGGAAAGCTGAAACTAAGCGAAAAAGACCTGAACAAATATTCCCCGAGCGAAAGAGTCAAAAAGGCAAAGGACGTGAAAAAATGCCCTTACTGCAATGCGCCAAACGAAAAAGTCAAGCTTGACAAACCCACGAACTTCTATGTAGGAAAGAAAAGGCTTTTCCCGACGGAGATAAGGGAAACGCTTGTGAAAATTCCTGACGAAGAATTAAAAAAAATAGGCGTCAATCCGAATTCCGCAAGGCCCGAATGGGCTGTGCTTACGGCATTGCTTGTTCCCGCCGTGACTGTAAGGCCGAGCATTATTCTTGAAAGCGGAGAGAGAAGCGAGGACGATTTGACGCACAAGCTCTCAGACATCATAAGGGCAAATCAAAGGCTCTGGGAAAACCTCAATGCAGGAGCTCCCGAGGTAATCATAACCGACTTGTGGGATTTGCTTCAGTACCATATCACGACATTTTTTGACAACAATGTGGCCAGGATTCCGCCGGCAAGGCACAGGAGCGGGCAGCCTCTGAAGACAATCGAAGAAAGAATAAAAGGAAAGGAGGGAAGAATCCGTAAGAACCTCGCCGGAAAAAGGGTTAATTACAGCGCAAGAACAGTCATCTCGCCCGACCCCGCGATAGAGATAAACGAAGTGGGAGTTCCTTTCGAGATTGCAAAGATTGTGACTGTCGCCGAAACCGTCAATGATTTGAACATTGAAAAGATGAAAAGCCTCATTGAGATGGGAGAAAATTATCCAGGGGCAAACTACATAATAAGGCCCGACGGAAAAAGGAAGAAAATCACTCCTGAGCTGAAAGATGAAATAATGAATGAAATCTCCCCGGGATACAAAGTTGAAAGGCATCTGCAAAACGGCGATGTCGTTCTTTTCAACAGGCATCCAAGCCTGCACAAGGGGAGCCTTATGGCACACTTCGTAAAAGTCCTGCCGGGAAAAACTTTCAGGATGCATTCAACAGTGACATTCCCGTACAACGCCGACTTCGACGGGGATGAAATGAACATACACTCCCCACAAACGGAAGAGGCAAGGGCGGAGGCAAGAATACTCCTTGATGTAAAAGAGAATTTAATCTCTCCAAAAAACAACACAAACTTCCTCGGACTGGACGAGGACGCAATAACTGGAAACTACCTTCTCGGGCTGGAGAACTTCTCTTCCGAATTTGCAAACCAGCTTCTTCACAACGCGGGAATAAACAAGCAGGTTTCAAAGAAAAACATTACGGGATTGGAGCTGTTCTCGGAAATTCTTCCTAAAGTCAGTTTTTCAAACTCTTCAATTTCTATAAAAGACGGAAAAATAATCAGGGGAAAAATTGACAAGACAATCTTCGGGGAGGAAAACGGGGAGCTTGTAAAGCACATTGACAAAACTTTCGGGAAAACAGAGGCTGTAAAGGCAATAAAAAACGCGTTTAATCTTGGCGTTCATTACCTTACGAATAGGGGAATCACAATCTCTCTGGAAGATTTCAACCTTAATGAAAAGGCAATTGCAGAGGGATGGGAAATCATAGACAAGGCGGAGAAAAGAACAGACGAGATTATAAGGGAATTTGAAGAGGGCAAAGTAGAGATGATTCCGGGAAAAAGCAAGGAAGAGTCAAGGGAGATAAAAATCCTGCAAGCCCTGAACGAAGTAAGAACAAAAGTAGGAGAGATGGTAAAAAAGGAATTTCCCCATGACAATCCCGTGAATCACATGATTCTTTCAGGAGGAGGGGGAAATATCCTGAACATAACGCAAATAGCTTGCTGCGTCGGACAGCAGGCAATGAACGGAAAAAGAATTGACTTAGGTTACAACAACAGGACGCTGTCATTTTTCAAGAAAGGGGAAATTTCGCCTATTTCAAGGGGGTTCATAAAAAGTTCCTTCATGAAAGGGCTAAGGCCCGATGAGTTTTTCTTTGGGGCGATTACAGGAAGGGATTCCTTGATGGACACTGCTCTAAGAACCCCAAAATCCGGATATTTATACAGAAGGCTTGCAAATGCGATACAGGACTTGAAAAAAGAATACGACGGAACTGTAAGGGACAGCAACAACAACATAATAGAATTCGAGTACGGATACGACGGAATAGACGTTTCAAGGCTGCACACAGGAGGGAAAATGGATCCCGGAGAGGCAATAGGAATCATAACAGCGCAGAGTTTTGGAGAGCCGTCAACCCAGATGGCCCTGAACGTTTTCCACTTTGCGGGAGTCCAGGAGATGCAAATTACGCAGGGACTTCCAAGATTAATTGAAATTTTTGACGCGAGAAAAAAACCAAGCTCACCAAAGATGGAAATTTACTTGAAAAAGGAATTCAACAACGAGAAAGACGCTAAAATATTCGCGGAAAAAATAAAGGAAATAAAGGTTGAAGAGATTGCATCCGAGATTAATCTTGACTTCAATGGGAAGAGCATTGAAATAAAGATAGACAAGCAGGGGCTGAGGCAAAGCCATACTTCCATAAAAAAAATCGTTGACGGATTGAATGAAAAAGGATTCCAGGCTAGAGAGAAAAGTGAATCGATAGTTGTAAACGTTTCAAAGTTTGAATTCAAGGAAATTTACACGTTGAAGGAAAAAATAAAGAAGACAATTTTCTCGGGAATAAAGGGTGTCAGCCAGGTTATAGTTGTAAAAAAGGACAGGGACTTCGTCGTTGTGACGCTGGGAACAAACCTGAAAAAAATAGTCGACTTGAAGGAAGTCAATCCAGACAAGACAATCTCAAACAACTTTCATGAGGTTGCCGATGTCTTCGGGATAGAGATTGCAAGAAACCTTATAATCAAGGAAATAGAACTCGTCCTGAACTCACAAGGGCTGGATATTGACGAAAGGCATCTTACGCTTATTGCGGATGCAATGACAAACATGGGGGAGATAAAGGGAATCACAAGAATGGGAATCATCGCCCAGAAAGCGTCAATACTTGCAAGAGCGACTTTTGAAACTCCAATAAAGCAGTTCGTCAACGCCTCAATAAAGGGAAGCAAGGACAACCTCTCAAGCGTGATAGAGAACATAATTCTCAACCAGCCCGTGCCCGTCGGAACGGGGCTTCCGGGACTGCTTGTCAAAGTCATCGGAAAACTTGCAAAGAAGGAATCCGAGAAAGTTGAAGTAAAGCAAAAAGTAATTGATAAGGTGAATGAATAAAAACAAAAAAGCAGGATGATAAAAAATATTTTTTCGGGAAGATTAAATTGTTATTATTCCAGTATAGGATACAACGAAGGATTTGCATTAAAAAACAAACTAAAATCTGCGAGCTTGCGAGCAGGAATTGCAATCAATTTTAAAAACCGGATTTTGCAGTTATCAACAGGAAGGAATAAAAAACTAATATGATTTCCAGAACAATTGACATGCAGGAGATGAGATACCTGAATCTTTTTGAAAAGATTACAACAGTTAGCACAAGATTCTGCTTCAAGTACAACGAGTCGATAGTTTTTTGCGTTCCTATGAACATGATATCGCGGGCAGTCGGAGAAAATGGGAGAAACGCAAAAAAAATAAGCGAAGTTCTCGGAAGAAAAATAAAAATAATCTCGGTTCCAAAAGGAATTGAAAACGCAAAAAAATTCGTTCAGGACATAGTCTCTCCTGTAAGGTTTAGGAATCTTGAGGTGAAGAACAACGAGATTATTCTCACCGCCGGAAGCCACAGCAAAGCCGCGCTGATTGGAAGGAACAAGCGAAGGCTTATAGAACTGCAGAAAATATCTAAGGATTATTTCGGAAAGGAACTGAAGATTGTCTGAATACCCAATATTATTTTAGTATTTCAAAAATTTTTCCTATGAGCAAATCTAATTTTTCTTTTTTTATTTTTCCAATTTTCTTAACAACCATCTCTTTATCTATTTTTAAAATATTTTCACATTTTATACAGCATTCAGTTAATAATTTCCCTTCTTCCAACTCATTATTTTTTAAGCCAATAGAATATTCACCTTTGGAGATATTTGATGTAACTCCCACTACAAGAATATCTTCGGAATTTTTGTTAAATTTATTATTGCTTATTATAACAACAGGACGGACTTTTCTGCCTTTTTGGTCAGAAAAAGGAAAAGGTACCAAAAGCAAATCTCCCTGCTCCATCATATGTATTTATCCCAAACTTTATCGTCTTTTGCATTACCCCAAATTTTTTCCATTGACTTTTCCGCCATTACAATCCATCCTATTTTTTCCTTTTTTCCGCTATCAAGATTTTGCATAATTAAATGTCTAATAAATTCCGATTTTGAGGGATACTTCCTTTTTTTTATAAACTCCTCCAATTCTTTGGCTTCATCCTCCGGAAGTTTTATTGTTATAGTTTTCATAGTAATCTTAAGAGATTACCTATTTTAAAACTTTCTAAAACTATCATTTTAAAACTCATCCTGTACACATCAACGCCCCGCCGTCTTGGATAAAAAGAGACTGGCAATATTAATTTAAAGCTAAACTTATTTTTAATGCTTTATCCATGCCGCTCATTATATATGAATCCAGGAGGTGTATCCTCCTTGTTAATCTTGATTTGTCTATTGTTCTTATTTGATTAAGAAGAATAACAGAATCTTTTTTTAGCTTTGAATCTTTTTTTGAAAGAAAAATGCTTGTCAAATATTTCTTTGAAGGAATTTTTGAGGTCAGGGGCGCAATGATTATTGTAGGGCTGTAAATATTAAATACATTATTTTGGATTATTACAACAGGCCTTATTCCTCCCTGTTCACTTCCTTTCACAGGCTCTAAATTTGCCAGAAATATTTCTCCTCTCTCGATTTTTACCATTTTTCATTTTTGTCCAAGCCATCCATTAAAGTTCCTTCCCATTCTTTGGATATTTTCAAGCTTTCCTCAGCCATTTCCAAGGCTTCTTCTTTTAATAATTCATCCATTTTGTAGCCATCAGCTTTATCAATCAGTTTGACAATAACTTCTTCATATGTCTCTTTCCCTGTTTTTAACCTATCCAAGGTCCTTTTTACGTTTTCATTAATCTGTATAGTTGTCACCATAAAGCTATAGAATCACTATAGTTTATAAAACTTTTTCCCATCATCCAGTGCACATCAACGCGCCTCCGTCTTCAACGAAAAGACTCTGGCTGTCAGCAACAAAACATCCCTTTGCCGGAATAGAAAACTCTTAAGTCTAAAATAAACCAGAAAAATATATAAATGGGGTGTGTATAAATGTAATATGGATAAAGTAGGGATTAGCATAATCATTGAAAGGGAAGGGAAAGGTTCAGAGGCTGTTTTTATAGCTTCAAGTCCAGATATAAATGTGTTCGCGGAAGGAGAAAATATTGATGAAGCAAAGGAAAAATTTATAGAAGGGGTTAAATATCACCTTGAAACATTTCCGGAAGAAAAAGAATCGTTAATGAAAGAAGAAAACCTTGAGACTCCTATGATTCAAAAGATATTTTTATAATTAAAAAATTTAATAAAATTCTTCTTTTGGTATTCCTGTAATTCTGGATATTTTATTAAAAACCCCAATTGTTGTTAACGGCAAAACGATTGTAATATGAACTTTCCCGTTTGACATAGAAACGTGGCTGCCTTTTCTGTTTTTAACTTCATAACCCTTTTCTGATAGAATTTTAATTATTTTCTCACCTTTTATCACTTTTGGAGTTTTCATATTGGTAAAATATACTTAATCTTTTTATAAATTACCCTTTTTTCATCCCGTGTATATCATTTTTCATCCGAAGCATCCTCCTGTGTTATAACAGAGAACCTGACAATTTGGATAAGCCCTAAACTGCCCGAAATCCGTGACTTTGCCTGTGTCTATTGTCAGATGTCCGAAATTACCAGAACAAACCACATCACTCCCATCTATCTGAACAGATGTGGAAATTGTGCAATTATCACTTGCTTCTATGTCCCATTGTCCCGTTCCAGAATAAGTGCAAGTGTCTGTCACAACAGAATATCCAACATCAACACTCATTAATTGCGTGGTTAGTGAATTATTTGTTGTAGTGAGATAAGCCAAATACTGGAAATATTGGTTGTTAGGAGTCAGGGTTGAATTAAGAGTTAATGGATTTGCAGAGAAGTTTCCTGTGAAAGATTCTCCTGAACAAGCGGAATCATCACAGCTTCTAACGGAGATTGTCTGGTTTGTTCCGATAGTTGAGTAGTTAGTCCAAGAGACATTGTTCCATACTACTGTTTGAGGAATTGTATAATACAAAGCCACATCTTCTAATTGAGATGTTATTGAATTGTTTGTTGCGTTGAACTCACCAATATACTGAATGTATCTTGCCTGTGATATACCTGTTATAGTGTAGTTTGTGTTGTCTGTTGCAGTATATAGACTACTCCAATCTGTCCAAGTTGAGCCATTGCCCGATGTTCTTGTCCTTAATTGGACATCCGCTCCTGGAATGGAATAATTATTAAAGCTTATGCTTGTCCAGTTTGCGTTTGCATTTCCCGAATCAAATGATTGTGAAGTGAATGTTCCTGTTGTTGCGTAAGTTTCATTGTTATACATATAAAACTCCTGCCAAGCATGGTTTTCGTTATTAACTTCATTCATATCATAATAAACTTGATAATAAAGATACGGATTTGTATTGCTGAATGCTCTGGAGTAAGTCGCATTGTTGTTGTAAGTCCCCTGTATAGTATATGATAAAACAGTCC
>CAZLQA010000003.1:0-2851 GCA_964561665.1 Candidatus Woesearchaeota archaeon | reverse complement strand
TGGTTTCGTTTAAAATTCTTCCAGAAATAGTCCAGTCCCCCCCCGTGCCTGTTGTGAAAGTTACATTTGTGATTGTCTTATTTTCTGGGAACTGAACCTGAAAGTAAGTGTCTCCAATTGCTTCAGGTGGAGCCCATTGTGCTGTTGTTCCATCCACAGCATTTGATAAAGTTCCCCCCACCCTGTTTGTAGAATAAGTATTCCCTTCCCCTGAAGGAGTAAGTCTATCATCTCCGTAAGTTGCTCCTATAGTTTTATTCAAAGTTACATTCGCAGTTGCTCCCGTTCCTTCAACTGATGTATTAACAAATGTTCCTGCGTTCCAGTCCGTGTCTGCCGTATCTGTGAAACTTCCTCCATCATTCGCATTGAAAACCTGAGATGTGAATGTTCCCGTTGTTGCGTAGGTTGTCCCCTGAAGCCTGAACTTTGCCGCATTGTAAAAGTTGTCTATCTCCGTCTTTGACAAACTTCTGTTCCATATCATATACCCCATTACACGGCTACCACTTCTCATTTGTGCCAAACCATTTCCTTTTGCTCCTAATTCAAAAGTATATGCACTTGACCCTGTTGCTGGAGATGTGTAGGTAGCATCAAATGTATCGGCAACTCCAACCTGTTTGTAAGCCCCGTCCTCATAAAGGAATCCCCCGTTTGCCCCTAATGGCTCATTTATGCTTGTTCCTATAAAATGCCAAGTTACTGTTGTTGTTCCTGCGTCAGATGTCTTTGGTCCAAGAACATTTGCTTCCGAAGCTAAATCAACCCACAGGCTTATCTTTCCTGAAGAGCCGAAGATTTCCATAAGAATACCAGGTCCTCCGCTTGTGCTTATATCTCCAAATACTCCACCCGACCCTGTAAAACTTCCAATGTAAGTTAATGTTAGGAAAGTGAAGTTTGCGTTATTCTTGTGCATATTTTCCATCCAAGCTTCATTTGCAGAGTCATAACGGAAGAAATCGCCTCCGTCAAAGGAGAAGTAATTAGAAGCATTAAGGCTTCCTGCTACTCCATTGAATGTTGGGTCTTGGGCACTTGCATCTGCTGTTGAACCCAAGAAAAAATCATATCCATATCCCGACAAGTCATACCATTTAGGGGTTGTTGCGTTTGGAACGGAAACATTATCTCCCGCATCCAACGCCAGAACCAAATTTGCATCTGCAAGTCCGACATCCTGTGCAAGTTGGTAGAAGTCGTGCTTTTGCATAGTGACATTCGCAGTTGCTCCCGTTCCTTCAACTGCTGTGTTTGAGAATGTTCCTGCGTTCCAGTCTGTATCCGCCGTGTCTGTGAAAGTCGCACCGCCTACAAATAATAAAACAAGAATTATTGTAAACAAGACAATAAAAATTCCAGCCAGTATTTTTAGCCGTGTTTCCTTGCCCCTGATTATTTTTTTTATGTTCATTTTTCAGCAATCTTTTTCTCAACAATTTTAAGTAAGGTAGAAACAATTTTATTGATTTCATTTTCATTATTTGTCAGAAAATCTTCACTGATTTTTTTGCCATAGTAAACAATATCATTCCTGAATTTTCTTAGATTATCAATAAGTGTTAATTGTGTATCATCTAGATTGTCATAATTCTTCCCAAAATAATCTATCAGTTTTTTGTGGCTTAGTGTTTTCCACCCATCAAGGTACATTACTGCTGTAAGAATCTCTTTTATTATTTCGTAATACTCAACAATAATCTTATAAGGCATTTTTCTTGGGAGAATTTTTATTATTTTCAAACCTTCTTTTGCCATTATATACAAGTCCTTTGCCCTTTCCTTGTCTTTTGATATTCTAAATATTTCTTCCGCCATTAAAAACCCCCATGAATCACAAATCCATTCATTACTTTTTTTTGAATGTTTTTATCCATTTTTGAGAAATTGTCAATAATCATAATGCTTATCTTCCTTTTTAATTCATGTTCAATGCCTTCAAAATTTATTTCTTTTTTTACTTTGGAAATAACCAAAATATCAATGTCACTTGTTTCAACATCCTCTCCGCGGGAATAAGAACCAAAGACAGCAATTGTTTTTGGATGCAACTCATCTGTTATTTTTTTCTGGATTTCCTTTAATGTTATGAGATTGTAAGCTCTTTTATAATAAACAAATGCCTCGCTTTCCCTGTTAGCTATATAACCATTAAAGGGTTTTGATTCTTTTTTCAAAATAATTCCTTCTTTAAGCAGGCTGTTAATGTGAATTCTCACGGAAGTTGGCGCAAGATTGATTTTCCTGCTTATCTCTCTGATAAAATGAACTGAAGTTGGCTCTATGAAAAACACTTCAAGAACTTTTATTAGACTACATTTTTGTACCATATAGTACTTTAATGTACCTTTTGGTTTATAAATATTCTCTTCCATTTTCTTCCGCCAGTATTTTTAGCCGTGTTTCCTTGCCCTTGATTATTTTTTTTATGTTCATTTGCAAACCTTTTTTTTATCGTTGTTAACATAATCTGTCTCGCTTCACTTCGTTCCGCTCACCACCCAATTTGTTAATAACCAATAATTTTTTTGCCGTGTTTTTTAATTTTTTTAAATTATTGTTTATTCATTGTATCCGTTGAGCAAGATTGCGAGAGAGTATTTGCAGAATTACGAAAGGATGAATTTTCCATTTTTAACTGCAACTTAAAATCATGCCTCCCGTTGTCCCGAACCTGAATCCAGAGCAGGTAGAATTGTAGTCGAATATTGTTGTTGTTCCTATTGTGCTATTTGCTCCTGCATTTGTCGTGTTTAATGCACCCACAACATTCAAAGTTTGCTGAGGGTTGGTAGTTCCTATTCCCGTCCTGTTCGTCACGGCGTCAAAGAAAAAAGCACCTGCATTA
>CAZLQA010000002.1:33664-37711 GCA_964561665.1 Candidatus Woesearchaeota archaeon | reverse complement strand
ACAATATCACATGTTAAGAAATGGTAGAAATAACTCGTTCCTCTTTCATTTTTACCCCCTTTAATGTATTCACTATTTTTATCCCCATAAAAAGGAATTTTATGAACATCATAAGCTACATCCAATTTTCTTTTGTTTAATAAGTTATAAATATCAGGACATTCTTCCGCATAAATTCTTAAAAAATCAGTCTCCGCCAAGCGCCCTTGAAAGCACGGATTCTATTGGTGTTTTGTTTTTATCCCCCGTAGAACCTATAATCATTCCTACAATTGCTATGATTCCCGTCCATGTCAAAAGCGTCGTTATATTGTCGCTCCACCAACTTCCAAAAATTCCCAGGGAAGTTGCTTCCGCGGTTTCTATAAGTATTGAAATAAGAATTACAATCCCCACTCCAAAAAATATCCAGTTTGTCGCCGCGCTCTTTGCTTCCATGAACATACCCATGAATATAAGCGCAAGCAAAAGCAGAACGATTCCCACACCCACTCTTGGGAAAACTTCCCGGAAAAATATTGGGACAAAATCAAACTGCAAAGCCATCAGCCCGACTGAAAGCGCAATGATTCCGTTTATGGCTTTGTTCTCCTTGAAAATTTTCAGGCTGGAAAGTATGCCGAAAATAATTGAGAAAATTATCAAAAAGGGAAGTATGTAATCAAAGAAGCCCAATTGCTCCAAATTATTCAGAACACTTCCAAAATCGTTTCCATAAAAACCGAACTGCGCAAACAGCACCCCTGAACTCATTTTAAAATTTATGAAGCAATATTTAAATATGTTTCTGCATCACAAAAAGACTTCCTGAAAATATCCATTCCTTCAAAACCACCGCGAGCGCCCCTGCAACCACGATGACAAAAAGCGCATTTGTCCAGAATGTCTTGCTCCAGCTCTGGTTAAAGAAAAAATTAATCACTCCTGCGTCAATCCCTGAAGCCCAAATCAATGCGAGAACAACCGCAATCAGTATCACAACAGTTATTATCCCTGTTACCCACGTTTTGCTAACCTCAAGGTCTTTTCCCGTTGAGAAACCCCAAAGCATCAGAACCACAAAAACAACCACAAGGGCAACCGAAAGGAACAAAACCATGTTCTGGACTATTCCTTTTGGATACGCAAACCCCACGAAAATCAGCCCGAGAACAAACGCGACAAGAGCGTCAATTTGCTTCTTGTCCTCCCCGAAAACTTTCGTTTTCTCCAAAACAGCGAAGACTATGAAAAAAATCAAAAGAAAAGGTAGTACGAAATCAGTAAATATCCAGTTTTGAAATATGGTTTCCAAGGCCATTTACATCGCCTCTTCTGAAACTTCCGCAAATTCTTCTGTTCTGGAAGGTAATGCCGCCCTGTTTATCAAAAAGACTTCGTTTATCGCACTTACAAACCTGTGCGGAACTATCACGCCGCGAGCCCCGCTTATCAGACCGCTCATCCCGCCAGCAACCTTTATTTTCCATCCGTCGACCTTGTTGCCGAGAATATTGGCTTCCTCGACTTCCCCGAAATAATCTCCTCCTGTCGTGTAAACCTTCAGCCCCATAACTTCCGTCATTTTCTTTATTATCATAATTAAAATGATAATGCAATATTTAAATAGTTTTCCATAACAAAAAATATAATTCATTCTATATATAACAGCTTTATTTGAAACGTCTTTATTCTTATTGACTTATTAAAAAATAGCTCACTCCTTCGTCGTTCACTTATTGATGAAAGTTGCTAATGTAAAAGTTGTTTTTTGTTAATTTTTTGTCAATTGTGGGCCGAGGGGCGAACCAATTTTAAACAGAAACTGATTGTTAAACAAAGCCATATATAACAAAATTTATAAGAACCCCTGAACTTAAAATTAGGATGACAAGCAAAAAAGAAATTCTCAACATTCTGCTGATAGTGTTGATTCTCGCTTTCACGGCAAGCCTTGCAAGCTCTTTTGAAAATTTTGCGAAGATGTCTGCTTTTGTGCTGGTGATTGTATCGGCAAATGTTTTTGCAAAAAAAATCTCCGCTTTTTACCTTGATTCCGAAGTGGAAGTCAAAATGTGGGAGATTAACAGATACGGGTTCAAGCCAGGCTCTCATTTCATGAAGTCTTTTCCGGCAGGAGCTTTCTTCCCAATAATAATCGCCGCATTTTCCCTCGGCTATCTTAAATGGATGGCCTGCCTTGTCTTTGACGTAAAGGCAAAGGTTTACCGCGCGGCGAAGAGATACGGAATATACAATTTTTCGGAAATGACGGAGCACCATCTCGGGCTCATCGCGGCATCCGGAATTTTGATAAATCTCCTTCTTGCAACAGTGGGTTATTTGATTGGGGAAGGATTTGAGAGCTTTGTGAACCTTAATATTTATTATGCATTTTTCAACATGCTTCCTATATCGGATCTTGACGGAAACAAAATATTCTTCGGGAACATTGTCCTGTGGAGCTTTCTCGCGGCTTTGTGCCTTATAGGGCTGGTTTTCGTCTTTTTTGTAATCTAAAAATATTTAAACGGGATGCTTTTCAGAAAAATATTCTTATAAAATAAAGAGGTAAAATGGATTTTCTAAAAGAAGTTTCCCCAAGGGAATATCAAAAAAAGATACTTAGTACCTGCATGAAGAAAAATTGCCTGGTTGTTCTGCCCACGGGATTAGGGAAAACCCTGATAGCTTTAATGCTTTCAATTGAAAGAATAAAAAGTTTTCCCGAGGAAAAGGTGCTGTTTCTCGCTCCGACAAAACCTCTTGCAGAGCAGCATCTTGCATATTTCAAGAAGCATCTTCCGGAACTCTTTGTGGAAATGCAGCTGTTCACGGGGAATGTAAAACCGGGGCAAAGGAAAAAATCATGGATTTCATCGGATATAATTTTTTCAACTCCCCAATGCATAGCGAATGACATCAAAAACAACCTCTATAACCTTAACAGCGTATGTCTTCTCGTTCAGGACGAGGCTCACCGCTGTTTGAAAAACTACGATTACAATTATATTGCAAAGCAATACAAGGTCCAGGCAAAAAACCAGAGAATAATAGGGCTTACTGCAAGTCCGGGAAGTGAAAAATCAAGAATAAGCGAGATTTGCAGAAATTTATCAATAGAAGAGGTTGAGCTTCGCACAAGAGAGAGCGAGGATGTTAAAGAATATCTGCAGGAGCTTGAATTTGAAAAGATTATGATAGATTTTCCGGAAGAATTTATCAAGATAAGGAATTGCCTTAAAAAAATCCATGACAAATGTATAAATGAGCTTCGCGCGAGAAAATTACTATTTGGTTTTGCAACAAAAACGGAGCTGATAAACCTACAGAAAAAAATCTCTTTCAGCATTTCCATGGGAAACAAAAATTTTAATTATCTCTTGGGGGCGAGCATCTGCGCGCAGGCGATAAAAATCCAGCACGCAATGGAACTGTTGGAAACCCAGACATTAAACGGCTTCATTGAATACATGAAAGGGCTTTTTGAACAGGCGGACAAAAAGCAAAGCAAAGGGGTTTCTAAACTGGTTTCAAATCCTGAGTTCGTATCTGCTTTCAAAATGGCAAATATTCTCATGCAAAAAAACGTTGAGCATCCCAAGATAGAAAAACTTATGGAAATTGTAAAATCGGAAAAAGAAAACAATGAAAACGCGAAAATAATAGTCTTCACCCAGTTTAGGGATACCGCATCGGCAATTTCCAAAAAGCTAAACGAAATTCCTGGTGTTCTGTCAAAAATTTTTGTCGGACAGGCATTGAAAAAAAATACCGGATTAAGCCAAAAGGAGCAAAAAAGAATTATTAATGAGTTTTCAAGAGGGGAAATAAACATTCTTTGCGCCACATGCATAGGGGAAGAAGGACTGGACATTCCCGAAGTCAACGCTGTAATTTTTTACGAGCCGGTTGCATCCGCAATAAGAACCATCCAGCGCTCGGGAAGAACTGCAAGATTAAACAAGGGAAAAATCATCGTGCTGATGGCTAAAAAAACAAGGGATGAGGCGCATTATTATGCGTCAAAAAGCAGGGAAAGAAAAATGCACTTGGCTATCGGCTTGG
>CAZLQA010000002.1:24540-33654 GCA_964561665.1 Candidatus Woesearchaeota archaeon | reverse complement strand
AGAAATGAACAGGAATGGAAAATTACAAGCAGGATTTAAGCAGAAAAAAATTGGAAGTTTTTTTTAAAAAATGAGAACAAAAGATTTATTTGATATTTTTTCCAGGAAAAAAACAAAGAAAAAAGATGAGATGTGGAAAAAAATCACTGTCGATTACAGGGAAAAAAATTCATTGGTTATCTCCGAACTGGTAAGCATGGGTTTTGAGATAAACTTCAAGGAATTAAAGGTTGCGGATTATCTTGTCAAGGGAGTTGCAATAGAAAGAAAAACCGTAAGTGATTTCATCTCTTCCATAAAAAACAAAAGAATGACAAGCCAGCTTGAGGAGATTCAGCAATACAAGGACAGACTGCTCATCATAGAGGGAATGGACGAACAGGAGCTGTATTCGGACGACTTTTCCGGGGAAAGAATAGGCATGCACCCAAACGCAATAAGGGGGTTTCTTCTTTCAGTCATTCTAAAATACAAAGTGCCAATAATATTCACAAAAAATTCGGAAGACACCGCAAAATTCATTTTGGTTCTTTCAAAAAAAGAAAACAAAGAGGCGCCTTTGAATGTGTCAAAAAAGAATTTAACCAAGAAGGAAAGGAAGCAGTTTATTCTTGAATCTTTCAGTAACATAGGCCCGAAAACCGCGAAAAAGCTTTTGAAAAAATTTAGGACAATCAGGAGCATAATAAACGCATCTCAAGAGGAGATTAGGGAGTCAATTGGGAAAAAATCGGAATCTTTTAAGGTTGTTGAGGAGGAGTATTAATCCACGGAAATTCTGACAAAGGTATTCTTTCGGATAATCTCTGTTTTAGTTTATATTGATATGGCAATAACACCTCATCAAATACGAGTCCTTCTACTCCTTTGTACACCCCCAAATTAAATACTGTCGTGCTAAGAATCCCGTTTCTAAACCTTAGCACCTCTCTTATAAGTTCCAAATATCTTCTTTCTTCTTCAGGACCATCATAATCTGTTACAAATTTTTCAAACCCAATCATGCGCCCCGAAGAATAATGTTGAGCGCATAAACCAAATAATCTATCTTTTTGTCCTTCATCCATTAAAATCCTAGCAAACAAGGTATATTCTTAAAAATATATAACACAAAATATATATTTCACAATACACAAATCATATAAAAGGCGAAATTCTTTTTACTTTATATTTCAATTTTTAAGCCCAAATCTTTCCAGAATCTTATATTTTGGCCCTTCCGGAAAAAGTTCGGATTTCATCAAAACAAATTCCTCTACTTCAAAACCAAGTTTTTTAAAATAAATTTTTTTAATTTCTTCCAAGAACCCCTCTTTGTTCTTGACAGACTCAACCCTTATTGCAGTAATATGGGAATTAAAATCCTTGTAGTCTGGCTTAATTTCCTTAAATTTCCTGCTTATCGTTTCATATAAATTTTTTGCTTCTCCTGATATGGCTTCCACCCAAACCACTCTTATATAATTCTCGTCAAAAAAACCCGTTTTTCCTATTTTGCAGGAAAAAGGTTTTAATTTTATTTCATGCAACCCTTTCTTTATTTTCTCCACTTCACTTTCCGTTGATTCCCCAAAAAATTTCAGTGTTAAATGAAGGTTTTCCTTTTTCGTGAATTTTCCGACAACAAAATTTTTCTTTTTCAGGATTTCAAACTCGTGAAAAATTTTTGATTTTATATGTTCTGGCAATTCTATAGCTATAAAAATTCTCATTTTAGATTACTCCGGAATTAACGCAAAAAAGCTGTATTTTTTTATTTTAGCCATATTTTTTACGTCATTTAGCCTTACTGCTCTTATGTTCTTTTCAAAATCGTAAAATTCTTTTGCCACGCCGTTCGCTTCCGATTCAAGAAGGTTAACCATCTCATCATGTGAATCCTCCATGGAAATCCTGAACCTTCCGATAATTTTTTCCTTGTTTCTTTCCAATTCCTCGTGTGAAAGCTCAATGGAGATTTTTCTGAGCTCTTCCAGAATTATTTTTTTAACTTCGCTTATACTCTTTTTTTGCGTGCCGACATAAACAAGGTTATATGCAAAATTTTTCGCTATTTCGGACATGCCTTTTATGTCATAAGCGAGGTTTCTTTTTTCCCTAGATTCCAGATAAACCCTCGAGGACATCCCTTCCGCCATGATTTCGTTCAGAATCCTTGCAGTATATGATTTCCTGTCCTTAATGTGGGGAATATGGTATGCAAAGACAAGATTTGCCTGGGAAAGCCCTTTTCTTTTCTCTGTTGAAGATTTGTTTTTTTCACTAATCTTGATTTTTGGAAGACTCCCTTTTTTGTTCCCGAAATTCTTCGCTGCAAATCTAGCAATTTTTCCAAAATTTGCATTTCCCACAACACAGAGGATAATGTTTCCGGGAGTGTATATCTCCCTGAATCTTTTCATTATTTTTTCCCTCGTGATTGAATTTATCGTTTTCTCCGTGCCTATCATGTTGTCTCCAAATGGCTTTCCGTAAAGAAAGCTGTGGATTCTGTCCAAAGTGTAAATAGACGGGTTGTCCCTCCTCATTTTTATTTCTTCAAAAATAACCTTCCTCTCTTTTTTCATTTCACTTTCATCAAAAAGGGGGTTTTTTATCATGTCGCTCAAAACGTCCAATGCAATGTCCAAATGCTCGCCCGGAATCTTGCACCAAAAAGCGGTAAGATTTTCGTCGGTAAATCCGTTTAAAACACCCCCGTTATTTTCTATGTCGCCCGAAATGCGCAGGTAATTTCGCTTCGGAGTTCCTTTGTAAAGCATGTGTTCAATAAAATGGGATATCCCTTTCTCGTTCCCTTTTTCATGAATGCCCCCCGTTCTTACGGCAAATGCAACGCTTACTATTGGCGCCTCTCTTTTTTTGAAAAGAATCGTCAATCCGTTTTTAAGGACTTTTCTTCTAAAATTTTCCTTCATACAAAAAAAAAGACTGAAGGATATATAAATATAATCAATCGTTTTTTTCGAAAACTATGTATTTTTCCCCGCCAAGCTCAAATTTATCCAAAACCTTAAAATTATCCTCTATAAATGTCAAAATCCAGTTCCTGTTAACTGAAAATTTTTTCCCCTTCCCCAGGCTTCTTGTTGCAAAGCTCAAAACCACTCTTTCCGAAAAAGGCGCTATTTCGTCAATTAACTCCTTTGAATAATCCCTCTTCATGGACTCCAAGGAATCTATGACCTTCATCAAAAAAACAATCCTCGGCTTTTTTTGTTTTTTGATTAATTCCGCAACTTTCTCCGCCTCAAAAAGGCTAAAGTGGAACGCCTTGCCGTTTATCTTGTTTTCCTTGAAATAGTTATTCATTAAATCAACCAACTGCCCCACTGCTTCAACACCGATATAGTCCACTTTAACATTCACCTTTTCAAAGAACCCGTAGCTCAAACCGTTTATTCCGGCTCCAAAATCAATTACGCTGCATTCTTTCATTCCATGAAAAATTCTTCTGTAAACTTCTTCATAAAACGGAAATCTCTCTTTTGTCGACTTGTGTTTTTTTAGATACCATCCCACGTCTTTTTCTTTCCCAAGAGTAAGAAGCTTCCTGCTTGAAAAGCTTGAGTACAACCCGCGAAGAAAATTTCTCGTTAATTTTAATTTTTGGTAATCCGAGTTTCTTTCTTTATTGAATTTCTCAAAAGCCATTTCCACGTCTTTTTCCGGCAGGCGGGAAAATTCTTTTTTCTCAGTGATTTTTTTTATCAGCTCTTCGTCGTTCATTTTCTGCTCACATGCTTGTTATCTTTTATGTAAAATCTCATTTTTTCAGGAATATCTTTTGAAACACCTATTCTATATTTTTCAACTATCTCAATAATCTTGGTTCCATTACCTTCCTCAACCCATATCTCACTGGAGTTAAACAAGTTTTCTTTATGATGCTTTTTGTTTATCTTTAATAATCTCGTCAGCAATCCCGGGCCTTTTCCGTTTCCATTGAAATTCAAAGGTTCCACAGCGCGTATCAAGACGGCTTCCGCTTTCCCTTTTCTTCCCGTTACAAAGTTTACAAGCCAGTTATTATGAACCCCATAAACCAGTATGGTTCCCGCAGGCATTTTCATTGTCTTTTTCAAATCTCCGTTTCCCCTGCTTGCCTTTGACGCGGGATCTTTCTCGTCGAAATAAGCTTCGGTCTCGACAATTCTCGTTTTGTAAAATTTTCCGTTAATTTTTCTTGCCAAACTCTTCCCAAGCAATTCTCTTGCAACAACTTTAGCGTTTCTTGAAAAAAAATCCTTTTTCAATTTCTTAGCCATTATTTTTTTAAGTTAATCCGGTTTTAAAAATCACCCCTAAGGCATTTCAAGGGAAAATTTGATAAAGAAAACACTGGTTATATTCATATGCCCATAAACGCGCACCCGGATTACCTTGCGGCAGAGAAGGAGTACCTCTCGGCGGAAAGTTTGGAAAGTAAGCTAAAATCGCTGGAAAAATTGATTTCCCTGTCTCCAAAACACAAGGGCGCTGAAAACCTGCGGGCGCAGTTAAAAACTCGTTATAAAAAACTAAAAGAGCAGATTGAAAAGTCAAGAAAAGCAAAAAAATCCTCCGGGAAAAAAGGAATTAAAAAAGAGGATATGCAGGCGGTTATTATAGGGTTTACAAACTCCGGAAAATCCACTCTCCTTTCTGTCCTTACAAATGCAAAACCAAAGATTTCTTCCAAAGGTGTTTCATTCACAACAAAAATCCCAGAAGTGGGAATGATGAGTTATGGAAAGGGTGTTCAGATACAGATTGTTGAAGTCCCTTCGGTAGGTTCCGAATATTATGACAAATCCGTTGTAAATACTGCAGATGTGGTTTTAGTTCTAATCACAAAACTGGAAGAGCTTGATGAAATAAAAAAACTGACTGAAAACTGCAAGGGAAAGAAAATTTTCGTGTTCAACAAATCGGACATGTTAAGTGAAAAGGAAAAAAGGAAAGTTTCCTCAAACCTGCAAAGCAGAAAATATAATTTCTCTTTGGTTTCTGCAAAAACGCTTGAGGGTATTGAAGAATTAAGAGAAAAGATTTTCACGGGCTTTGACAGGATAAGAATCTATACAAAACAGCCCGGAAAGGAAAAAACGGAAAAACCCATCATTTTAGACAGGGGCTCGGCGGTAAGGGACGTTGCCGAGAAAATTTTTCACGGCTTTTCCGACAAAGTTAAGGAAATAAGAATCACTGGACCAAGCAGCAAGTTCCCAAACCAAATAGTTGGCTTAAAGCATATTCTAAAAGACAAAGATATTGTTGAATTCAGGATGAAGTAAAAAATTAATTATACCCTTCTTTCCATAACTTCAAAAGTTCAATTCTTTTTTTACGAATGGGTACCAAAAGTTCATTAATTTCAAAGGATACTGCATTTTTTAAATCAAGAGGGTGAATTTTTTTGGATTTGAAATCCTTTTCAACAGATTCATAATCCATATAAGAAAGATTTCCGCCATATTTTTCTGCTCTTTCGATTACAAATTTTTCATTTCTATCTTTCTTTATCATCATTAAAACGTGTTTCAGAAATGCCATTAAACCATTATCAGGATTTCCTGCAACACATTCTGCGCCATTAATTTTTTTCCTTACTTCTTCCTCACTATCCAGCAAATCTATTTTGCTCTCCTTTACAGAAGAGGACATCTTTTTCCCCACGAGACCCGGAATTATCAGAGTCATAATGTGGACTCTCTTTTTGTAATTTATTTTAGGAAGAATTTCTGTTGCAAGAACAAAAATTTTCCGTTGGTCCAACCCACCATATTGCACATCAACTCCGAGATATTCTTCATCAAGCGCCTGCATTAAAGGGTAAATCAACCCGGAAATCTTCGGATTTTTCCCCTGTTTCACCACTTCGGAGGCCGCCTTAGTGGCGTCTCTAACACTAACAAGCGTGGCAAGCTTTAACAAATCCTCCTGATAATCTTTTTTTAATTCAAAACTGCTTCCTTTCACAAATTCCAAATCTTTTGTGTTAACGCCAAGAGATTCAAACATTAAAGGAACAATTTTTTCATAATATCCAAACCTTTTTTCCAAAATCTCCCAGGGGGTGCCGTCAAGAGCGCCATGCAAATCCGCAAGCAAAATCTTAACCTTAAAACCAGCCTTCAAAAAATCCGCAAGTTTTAAAACCCATAAGAAATAGGCGACATGCGGGCTCCCTGTAATCGCAGTGCCCAGATAAACAACTGGTTTTTGCTTTGAATTTAGCAGTTTTTCCAATTCCGCCTCTCCTAAAATTTCCACAACATTTCTCTTTACCAACTCCATCTTCTTGTCAACGCTTAATTTCTCTGCCATATTAATAAAACAAGAAAACAATTATTAAATGTTTTTATCTAAAATAATAGTTATAAAAATTATTAACTACTTCCCCAGTAATTGTTGGTTCGGATGCAGGGGAAGTTTCCGTCGTTCCGGAGCTTTCGGTTGTTTCAGGCGCGGGTTCGGTAAACTGCTCTTCAGGAGGTATAAATCCTTCGCCTTCCTGAAACTCATTAAACTCTCCGGGTTCGTTGAAATTTTCTTGAGGGATTTGTTCTCTAAATTCTTCCGGAGGGCGATTTTCTCTAATTCCTCCGCAATCTTCGGGACATGCATAAGAATGAGTTCTCTCAAATTCATCGCAAGTGTTATCAGGACATTTTTGCCCTTCAATCTGTCTGTAGTTTCTTACCTCTTTCCTGTTCATTTCCATTTTTTCGGCTCTTTCCCCTATTCCTTGTGTGACTCCATCATAACACTTTAACCTTTCTTCCGGATTTTGTATTTCACGGCAGTTTCCTCCGAATCCACCCTGCCTTGGCCCTTCCCTGTTTCCCTCAAAACCTCCCATAATTTCCTCGCATTTTTTTGGGTCATTTCTGTTCTCGCCTGTTATTCCCGCGTCAATGCATTCCTGTGGAGCATTCTGCTGAAACATAAGCTTTCCGCATTCTTTAGGATTTGTCAGTCCCGCTTCAACACATTCAGGGGGTGCGTTCAACTCAAACATGATTTTGTCACAAATCTCCCTTCCTTCCCTCTCATTTTTGACATTCGCGTCCAAAAGCGCCTGTCTGCACTCTTCAGGAGCGTTGGTTTGAATCATGATTTTTCTGCACGCATCCGAATTTGTAGCCCCTGCTTCCCTGCATTCAATAGGCATATGCAGGTCTATCCTTGAGCCGGAAACGTCATTTTCCAAACTGTCCATTACATCTTGAAGATAAGAAGGAAGCTCGGGCATTTCCAAATTATCCAGTTTTTCGCAGGCGGCTTCGTTTCCTTCAATATTGCAGGCAGTAGCCAATGGCGCCGCAATGGAGCACGTGCTTGCAAAATCTGTGAAAGGAATTTCCTCGCAGGCGCACTGCTGTCCCGCGGTTTCAAAGCACTGCTGCATTATCTTCCCAAATTTTTCCGCCTCTTTTCTTTGCTCATCCGTTAAATCCTTGTTAAGTTTTTTCTGCCAGGATGGAGCATCACCTTCCGTCTTACATACCCTCGCATATTCCAAAGGATCCATCTTTGCAAGAGATTCGCAAAGGTCCCTAATCTTGAAAGCTATCTCGCTTGCAGTTATAATTCCTTTCTCTTTTTCCACCACATTGTCCACAAAATCACCTCTGTCTCCCTCGGGAATCTGGTCTTCAATTTCCTTCAAAGTATTATAAATCGCGGATGCGCTCCTTCTTGCCTCATCCCTTTCTTCAGGAGCAACCTCTCTTTCAAACTCGTCAGCATGTGCATTGTAGCTTTCAAGCGCAACTCTTGCCTCGTCTATCTTTCCTTCTTCCACCATTGCCTTTATCTCAGCAACTTTCTCTTCTCTTACCTGAAGATTGTCTCCAAACCCGTCAAAAAACTCGTCGATAAAATACAATGCAGAATCGGGAGTTGTTCCGCTGTCCGTTCCAAGTTCGACGCCCGCTTCAAAATCATCAGAAATGGAATCTTCTGGTAGCGTGTTTAACTCTCCAGAGTCCGCCGAAACGTCTTGGGAGTCATCTCCAGTTGGTTCGATAGCCTGCTCGGCTTCTTCCGTTTGATTTTGCGCATAAACGCCTGCAGAAAGAAACACGCTTAAAAATACGAATGTTAGAAAGAACAAGCCACCTCTTCTTAAAAGCATAAGGCAGTATGTAAAAGCACATTTATAAAATTTTATGTTGATATGGGTTTGTTTAACAATTAACCATTGTTTAAAATTGGTTCGCCTTCTGCTCCCGACCCTGCGCGGAATCAAGTTTAAATATTCTTTAGAAGTTTATTCTGCATGAAAAGAAAGGTGATTGGAGTGATTTACAGCGGGAATTCGTTTGGAAAAGATGAAAAAATTCTTTTGGAACTGGCAAAAAACAAAAAGGTTGAATTAATCATGATAAACATCTTCAAGAACATAGACGAAGATGAGCTGGAAGAAAAAATAAAAAAATGCGACATTATATACAATAATACGGCGGAAGATTTTTCAATAGAAATCGCAAAAACCATCGAGGTATTGGGCAAGAAGGTGATAGACTCCCCTGAAGATTTCTATTTTACCGAAGACAAGTGGATGTTTTTTATGAAATGCAGGGAAAACAAGATACCCACTCCGGAAACAATTTTGCTTTCTGAAAATTGGGGGATAGCAAAAAAACAGCTCAAGGATTTCAAGCATTGGCCCGTAATTTTGAAAAGAATATCCGGAACAATGGGGGAATATGTTGATATGGCAAAAAATGTTGAGCACGCCGAAAAAATAATCTTAAGATTTTGGCAGAAGGGGTCTGAAAAACTGCCTATAATAGCCCAGGAATTCATAAAATCCCCTAGTTACAGGGTAACGCTGATAGGCGACAAGATTGTGCAGACAGCCCTGAAGCAAAACAAAAAAGGATGGAAAGCGACGGGAAACTACGCCAAGACTTTTGACAAATTTTCCATAGACAAGAAACTTGAAAAAATAATAAAAAAAGTCATGAAAACCGTAAAAATAAATATTTGTGGGATAGACTTGCTGAAAAAAAACGATGAATGGGTCGTATTGGAAGTCAATTCAGAGCCGGGATTTGATTTCTTCGAGAACGAAAGAGAAATGCTTGTTGAGGAAACCCTTGATTTTTTGATAAAAAGCATAAG
>CAZLQA010000002.1:21507-24530 GCA_964561665.1 Candidatus Woesearchaeota archaeon | reverse complement strand
TTTTCAGGAATTGTAAATCTTTTCAATTTTCTTTATCTGGTTAAGATTGATTTTTGCGGTTATGATTCCCTCTCTTCTCACAATTTTTTTTAGGATTCTCGTTGGAGATGCAATGGCTGTATAAGATATTTGGAATTTTGAATCCATTACGGGATTGCACAAAGCCATAAAATAAACGTTTTCATAAGCCCTCGACATGAGCAAAGATTCCAAAATTTTCAGCTCCCTTGCCTCATGCCTTTCTTCATGGGCTTTTGCGTCATACCACCACTGCGCGGGACAAAAAACAATTTCCGCGCCCCTCCTCTTTAATTTCTTGAACAGCTCCGAAAAGGCCAAGTCCCAGCAGATAGCCAAGCCTATTTTTCCAAAATCGGTTTTAAACACCCTTATTTTTTTTCCTGCATTCACCTTGTCCCCGTAAAGATGAATTTTTTTATAATCCCCTTTTATTTTCCCGCTTCTGTCTATCAAGAAGGCTGAATTGTATAATTTGCCCCCCTTGTAAACATCTTCCGTTACGATGCACCATATGGAGTTTTTCCTGCATTCCTCCCTTATTTGCCTTATGAATTTATGCTCCTTCTCTAGCGCATTCTTGCTTATGCACGACTCGGGAAAACAGATTATATCCGCCCCTTTTTTCTTGGCTAGTTTTATGTATCTTTTAATCTTCTCCAAATTGTTCTGCCTCGAGATGTCATAATATTTTATCTGCGCAAGAGCTATCGTCGCATTTCTTGGATGGGTTCTCTTTTTCATCCAAACAAAAGGCAAAAACACTTTAAATATTTGATTCCATAATTTTGTTGGAGATTTTTTATTTTATAAAAATAAAATGTTATTGGAAATTATTCTATTCTTAATTCTTGGAATTTTTATAGGAACCTTCACAGGCTTAACGCCGGGGGTTCATATAAATTTAATAGGTGCCATTCTTGTTTCTCTTTCGGCATCCGTATTTTTCGGCATAAATCCGCTGTACTTCGTAGTTTTTATCGTCGCAATGTCAATAACACACGTGTTCGTGGATTTTATTCCAAGTATTTTCCTGGGGTGTCCGGATACTGACACTGTGCTGTCCTCCCTGCCGGGGCATATCCTCCTAAAAAATGGAAAGGGTTACGAGGCTATTATGCTTACAAGTTACGGCTGCCTGGCATCGGTTTTTATCCTGATTTTGATTTTTTTCCCGCTGGCTATGCTCATTCCAAAAATATACCACCTGATAAACAAAGCCATTCCTTACTTGCTAATAATAGTTTCTTTGTTTTTGATAGCCTCTGAAAAGAACAAGTTTGGGGCATTATTTGCATTCGTTCTTACAGGAATCTTGGGATTAATAACTCTGAATATTTTCAATGATTCCGATAAAGTTTTGCTTCCTTTGCTTAGCGGATTGTTTGGAAGTTCAATGCTGCTTATCAGCATAAGAAACAAAATAAAAATCCCGAAACAGAAAATGACAAAACCAAAGATAAAATTCCTAAAGCCGTTAACGGCTGCGGTGATTGCCTCGCCTCTTTCGGTTTTTCTTCCAGCGCTGGGGAGCGGGCAGATAGCAATCATAGGAACGACAATCACCAAAACAAACAGCAAGGAATTTTTATTTTTGCTTGGAGCCACAAACATATTAGCCATGAGTTTTTCTTTCCTGGCGCTTTACACAATTTCAAAAACCAGAACGGGTTCAGCGGCAGCCATACAGCAAATCCTTGGAAGCATTTCTCCGCGTGCATTAATTCTTATCTTGATAATAATTGTAATAAGCGGAATTGCCTCTTTCTTTCTGGTGAAAATTCTGGTGAAATTCGCATCTGAAGTAATCGGCAGGACTGATTACACAAAACTTTCAATAATAATTTTGAGTTTCCTGACTTTGATGATTTTGATTTTTTCAGGAATCATCGGGCTCATAATATTCGCAGTATCCACGTTTACGGGAATTTATGTCATGCTTACGGACGTAAGAAAAACAAATATGATGGGTTGTTTAATTTTGCCGACGATAATCTTATATCTGTTCTAGGAGGAAAATTTCGTTCTCATTTTTCAAAACCATTTCTTTAATGCTTCCTGTTTCTCGGCTTCCCTGCCAAAAATGCTTTCGATATAGCTTTTAATAAGCTCAAGATTTTGCTTCATGTATTTTGAGGGTTGGTACTTATTGACAAGCTCCAGCGCCGGCTCAAGGTATTTTCTTATTCCGCCTTCGTTGACTGTGAAAATAATTTTTCCGTTGCATTGGGGGCAGGCGCCTTTAAGCAGGGGGCGCCTGACTATCTCGTTGCATGACACGCAGCGAAACTGCTGTGTTGAAAATTTTCTAAGATTTCCCCTCATGTCTTTTATAAAATGCTTGTCAATAACCAGCCTCGCCGCATCCGCAGTGTCCACCGCCCTTATTTTCTCGACAAGAGCCATCTGATGATCCAATTTGTCTTTCATGGTTGCAAGGGATTTGTATGAGGAGCAAACAACGCCGTCGTTTAAATTTGAAGTCGAATGGGTAAAACCTATATTGACAAAAGGGTCTCTTCCTTCTCTTAGAGCCTGTTTTACATTGGAAATTTTTACCTCAGAAGGGTGTTTCTCCTGTTCCGCAAGCCTGTAAAGTTCCAGAGGGTACTTGCTGGTAAGCTCCAAATCCAGAATTTGGTCGTCAACTTCCCCCGCATCTATTTTTGCATTTAAAACCAAAGGAGCATCCTGTGTTCCTCCCCTGTGTTTTGGAAGAAATTCTCTGGAGAAGTTAAGCAAAACGTCTGTAAGAAGCATCAGCGCAGCCTCATCTCCGTCGCAGTCTCTTCTTATCGCAGCGTGCATGTAAGGAGACGCAAAAAGCCCCTGGGTGTTTGAAAAGCCGATTATCCTGCATATGACTCCTGCGCAATTGTGGGGCGCCATGCAAACACCCATCTGTCCAACCAAATCCTCTCGTTTTTGCGCGTTGTAAAGAGGTTTCATTCCGTAAACACCAACAAGAAGGGAATCAACAAAGTTGCAAATCTTCAAAAAGATAT
>CAZLQA010000002.1:0-21497 GCA_964561665.1 Candidatus Woesearchaeota archaeon | reverse complement strand
CTGCAGACTCCGTGGAACAGGGAATTACGACATCGTGGGGTTTTAACTCCACTATCTGCTCTTTGTCAACAAGCTTTTTTCCGTAAACATCCTCTGTGTACCCAAGTTCCCTTAATTTCCCGACGCTGACAGAAATTTCTTTGGGCTTGAACGCTATCAGGGGAAGTTCTGTGGCGTCTATCCTTATTGTGCCGTCTTTGTTAACCTGCAGGCCGTACAACGCCCTCAAAACCCCTTTTGTGAGATGCTCAATCCTATGTTCCGACGAGGAAGTGCCCCTTACCCCTTTAATCAATGGAGGCGCCTCTTCTTTTTTCAGCCCCAACTGGGAAAGCGCCGCGTTGAAATAGTGGTTTATATCCAAATCCTGATTGGAGTATTGAGTTGATTTTTCGTGCTTGTCGCATTTTGAAAGGGAGTTTTTTTTGCAGTCAAAGCAGTAAAACATTTTGCTTGTTTTCGAGTTGCACATCTCGCATAGGGAATAAATTGTTCTCTTTCCGCATTTTTCGCAGTAAAAATTCGGAAAAGTGCTTCTTATCTTTCCTGCAATGCATGCATCATTCACGCTTCGCAGTCTTCCTCCCTCGCTTCCAACCGGAAAAAGAACATTTGGGCTGCCCGTCAGTTTTCTCAGCTTAGCCTTTTCCGGACGCCCCATACGGGTTCCTATAAAACTTCCCGCCTTATCCTTAATCTCAAATTTTGAAAGATAATTTATAATCTCCAAAACCAAAAAACCTTCCTTCTCGCGCGGATTAATATTTTCTGACTTTGGTTTATCATCGGGCGCAAACACAGAAACCTTCTCCTCTGCCTCTGTAATAATTTTTTTTGTATCCTGTTCTCCCTTGTTTAAAATGGAAAAATCAATTCCCAAATTAGCAAGAAGCGCCTTGCTAATTTCCTCCGTAAGGACAATGTTTTCTATCACGACATCATGCTCAATTCCCAAAAGTTCCAGCGCCCTTTTCCCGTCCTTAAACTTCTCCTGCTCTTCTTTCATGTATGGAAGAGTGATTTTTTTGTTAAACTTTGAACGCTTAAGCCATACAAGGAGATTAACCATCTGTATTTTTGAGATTTGAGTCCAGTAAAAAATAAATTTGGGATAAAGGGGAATCTTCAGATTCAGGCTGAGATTTGCAAAGTCTTCAAAAGAAAAATTATCATAATTTACTTCCGCATCCATTTTCCTTAATTCCAAATCCCACCATTCCTCGACATATCCCGGTTTTATCAGGTAATGGTTCCTGTTGCTCAAATCGCTAAAGGGAAAAAGAATGTCGCCCAGGTAAATTATCTCTTCTACATCGGGATAAATTTTTTTTGCCTCTTCAAAGGTTTTTGGTTTTCTCACGCTTCCGCTAAAAAGTTTCACTATGGGGCCATCAATTGAGTCACAAACGGTTACTGCGCACCCTTTCGTCGGTTTCTCTATTTTCAACTGGGTTCCAGTGGCAATAAAAGAGTCTGTTATAGCCATCGTCGCAGGATGCACGGAAGCCGCGCTGAATCCGCTTATTCTGCTTCTCCCGTACCTGAACCTGAATCCGCCGGACTCGGACGGATGCCCGAACACAGGCCTTCCTGCAACCAAATCATTAAGATAAGTCGGAGAGTTGTCCGTCTTGCCCATATCTCTTTTTTCATGAAGCTCAACATAATCATTCAAGAAATCCCACGCGCTGAGCTTGAACCCTTTCTTCCTCAATGCAGAAACATACCTTTTGATTTTGGCCGCTTTTTGCGCAAGCCCCTCCGCAATTGTAAGGCACATCCCCCCTCTTATAAAATTTGTTTCAATCCTTTCCAAGTTTTTATAGTTCGAAACTTCCGTTTTTGTTGACGCTTCTCCATTAACTTGCAGGGGAATATTCCTCACAAGAAATTCGGATTCCTCCTCCGTGGGGAAATACTGAAGGTTTGTAATTCTGTCATGATAATTGATTATTTCTATCACCGTTCTTTTGATTTCCTCTTCCGTGGGAAGATATTTTGCATATCCGAAAATTTCCCTGAGGTGGTCTATTATCACGAGCGAAAATGCCGCGCCCGTTCCTCCCGCGCTTCTTATAGGCCCGGAATAATACGGCGAAAGATATTCCTCTCCGGATGAATTTTTGAAAATTTTTATTTCCGTAAGCCCCTCTATTGGACTGGACACAACCCCCAAGGTAAAGTACGCAAATGCTATTCTTGCTCCGGCTTCTATGGACTCAATTTTTGACGTGAAAGTGCAAAATTTTTGCTTCGCAACTTCTTCGGCAATATGAAGGCATACTGCGGGATCCAGCTTTCCGTATTCCTTTTCCAGCTCAATTATCCTCTCAACAATGCCGGCGTTTCTCATTTGGAGGTATATTGTGGAAATAAGCCCCACGACTTTTTCCGCAAGGCTTCTTGCCAAAGGAATCTCAACCTCTTCCGCAGGATCAAAACCTTTTTTCCTCGCCTCCTCTGCGATTTTATAAATCTCTCTTACTCGAAATTCAATTTCCTGAAAATATTCATTTGTATTCATTTGTAATTTTTATAGATTGGGCAGACTTGCGAAATCCTGCGCTTTATTGGATTCTCTTTTCTCTCCGTCGTAAAAATCGAGAATCCTGAGTTCGCGTGTTTTAAGGTTGAACATCGGAACTTTGCAGTAATCCGACTTAAACCCCATCATTTCCTGATAAGGCATCAGAAGTTCCCAGCACCCGTTTGAAATAACAAGGATGTTATTATAGTAAGAAGCCGCATTTGTGTGTGTATGCCCTGAAACAAAAATATCCGGAATCTTTTTTATGAGAAGGTGGTCTTCTTCAGACGGAGAATGTTGGGTGGAATTGTGCGTCGGGGCAATGTGCCTGTTCTTCAAAAGGTACGCCATAATTTTGTCGGGGGATCTTACCGCTTTTCCTTCTATAAGACTGGGAATATTATTTGCATAATAAGGGTACGAGAATCCGTGATATGCCAAAATATTGAATCCTGAAAACGTTTTTGTGGAGCCTATGTTTATCAATGAAGGGTTCGACGCAAGAAAAACATTTTTTAAGTTATGCAGTGGCCATGAATATTTTTCGTTAAGAATCGGCTGCGGTTCCATAAGTCTGACGCAGTCATGATTGCCGGGAATTATAAGAATCTTTATGTCTTTTCTTATTTTGTCCAAAAGCTCCGCAATTTTTGCATATTGAGACTCTATGTCCTTTATTGCCAGCGCTTTTTCCTGCCCGGGGTAAACCCCCACTCCTGCAATCAAGTCCCCGACAACAAACAGATATTTTATTTTCCCCGCTTCGGGGGTGTTTGGAATTTTCCCGTTGAGATAGTCAACAAATCTCAAAAAATTCTTTTCCATAAAGTTCTGGCTTCCCACATGTATATCGCTTATGAAAACCACGCTTTCATCCACGGGAGACTTCTTTTTTTCGAGAAGGGCTATGTCCGGGAAAACAACTTCGTTTGCAAAGAGAATATTTTTGCTTCCGGCTCCTTTAAAGCCCATAACAGAATCGGCGCACACATCAAGCGCATTTTTGTATGCATTTCCGCTGTTTTGGGTTACAACAACCCTTGTCATTCCGGTAAGGTCTTCAACCTCAAACAAAATGTTCTTGTTTTTGGTTATTTTCTTGTCATAAACCATTCCTATGATTGAAAATTTTTGGTTCATCCCCGAAATTTTACTTATTGAAACAAGATTTTCGAGCCGGGAATTTTCCTGAAGGATTTTTTTGAGTTCAAGAAATCTGTTGCGAAGGTGGTTGCTAAAATCGCTTACTTCCAGTTTTTTTCTTGTTGGTGGAAAGGATTCAACCACCATCATTGCCGACTCGGAATTAAAATGGTTTTTTTCCGCAGAATCCGCGGTTTGCACTTCTTTCATGGATATTTCAATGCTCAATCCGAGATTTATCCTTAGCCTTTCAAGTTTTTTTTGTTTCTCTTTTGGAAGCTCTGAAAAAACCTGAATAACTTTGTCCCTGTTCTCGCTAAAGACGCTCTTTGTCATAATTTTTTCCTCGGAGTATTCCCTTACCTTTTCTATGATCATTTTGATGGAAGAAATGTCGTCCGCATCCTTGAACAACCCAAACAATTCTCCGTCTATTAAAATGCCCTTTTCAATGCAGAAGTTTACTATCTCTCTTGAGTCCATTATCCGTAATTAAAAGATTCCTCAATAATCCCTTTTATTTTTTCAGATATGCCTTTTGAAACAGCCAGCCTAATTTCCCTCATCCTTCCCCCTCGCCCTTTTGAGATAACCCTTACATTGATTATTCCAAGCATGTCAAACTCCTGAATCATATCGCTTACCCTCCTCTGAGTAAGAACCTCCAGATGATTTTTTGCGCAAAAGTCTTTGTAAAAATTATAAACTTCCCCTGTAAAAAGAGGAATTTCCCTATCTTTTTTTTGCAGCAGATTTTTTTGGGGGTTTTTATTTTCCTCTGAAAGCCTTATGATGGAGTACAAGACTGCCTGAAACTGCTTCGGCTCCGATTTAACAATATCAAAAATCTTGTCCTTTTCTATCTTGTTGTTCGCGTCATCAATGTTTTTGAGAGAAATTTTTTTGGCACCGCTTCTTTCTGCAAGTTCTCCTGCAACCCTCAGCAAATCCAAGGCTCTTCTCGCATCCCCATGTGAGCGGGCTGCAAAGGCGGCGCATTTTTCAACAACACCGTCATCAACAACCCCTGGCTTGAAAACCTCTTCAACCCTGTTATTCAATATCTCCTTTAACTGCAGCGCATTGTAAGGTGGGAATATAACTTCTTCTTCGGAAAGAGAGCTTCTAACTCTTGAATCAATATTATCCAAAAAAGTCAAATCATTGCTTATTCCCACAATGCAAATTTGGGACTTGGACATTTCAGAGTTTAATCTTGTCAGATTATATAGAAAATTATCCGAAATTTTTTTAACAGTGTAGTCTATCTCGTCAAGTATTAGGATAACAACCTGTTTTTCCCTGTCGACAATCTCTATAAATTTGTTGTAAACGGTTTCTGTGGGCAGTCCTGTTGAGGGAACTTCTTCGCCAAGCTTCCTTATGAGCTCTGCTAAAATCCTGTATTCAGTGTCGGAAACTTTTTTCATTTTGCAATTCAAATACTTAATTTGCAATTTGAAGTCAGACTCTTCCTTTACTCTTTTCAGCAAATGATCTCTTATATGCTGAATTGAAAGTGTTTTTCCGGTTCCTGTTTTTCCATAAAGAAAAAGATTACTTGGCTTTTCTCCCCTCAAAACTGGCGCAAGTATTGACGCTATTTGGTTCACCTGCTCCTCCCTGTAAAGAATTTCTTTTGGTTGGTGAGATATCTGAAGAACAGACTTGTCTTTAAAAATCGCGTTTCTGTCAAAAGATTCGAATATTTTATCCAGTTCCGTAGTCATTTTACCCCTCACCCCTATTTCCTATAGAAACTCAGGAAAATAAAGTTTTTCAGACGATATTAAATGGAATAGGTATATAAAAGGTTATAACTACTAAAAAAGAAAAACACCATTATTTCAAGTGGAAAATATGTTTTTTAGATAAAAAATGAAAAGTAAGTTGTTTTAAATAAAAAGTAGAAAGGGGATGTTTGGTAATTTGGTTCAGATGAAAAGTAGAAAATAGGTTATTTTAGATAAAGATTGATTTTTTAAAAGAGAAAAATAATTTTTAGAATCTTCTGTGAGAGATATAAAAATTTATTACTACTAATTATTTTTTCACACCCACATTCTATTTTACTTTAATTCTTCTGTTGTTTTCTGTTAATACACATGATTTTAAGAGGAATATATATAGTTTAAAATAAAAATTCTTTCAAATTCTTCTAACAAACCTTGTTTTTATATGTATAACATATAATAAAAATATGGTTAATAATAACAGAGGATGTGGTGGTAATAATAATAATAATAATAATAAAAATAGATATATATAATATATAATATAAATTTTTTTAAATAAATAATAATAAATAAAAATCCATTTTTTCTTTAAAAAGGTTTCCATACGAAACCATAGGGATGGGGGGTATTGAATATAGCTAAAAATTCACAGAAAAGTTTATATAATTATTTATTCTGAAATTAGGATGGTTGAAAAGAACCCCTTCAGTTCAATTTCAGGAAAGATGATTGTAACCAAGGAAGGAAGAAGGCTTGGTTTCGTAAAAGACCTGACCTTTGAGACTAATTCGGGAGAAGTGATAAATGTGATAGTAAAGGATGCCACAGCTTACACAAAGAACCTTAATCTGGAAAAAATAAACTCTAGCGAGATACTTATCCCTTATAACTCAATAATCGCGATAGGGGACTTCCTTATTGTTTCTGAAGAGGATTTAATATAGTTCTTTACGGGTTTTGCTCGAGAAATCCTGATTTTTATCTGTTTATTTAATATTTGAAAAATTCACCCCCTCAACTATCATTTAATAGGATTAATACTAAAATAATTGTTACTGCTATTAGCCCCGCCTCTTTTAGGCTAACAATTTATATCAATTTCAAGCGGAATGAATTAGATGTGGAGAATTTAAACAAAACAAACAAAACTTTTTTCACAGAAATATTTAAAAATCTTTTAAATTAACGTTTAATATGAAGATTATCGGTTTTAGTTTTGACAAGTTAAGCATAGAGAAGAGATCAAATGATTTTAAGGAATTGAAGATAGACAGGAACGTAAGCATCCTCAACGTGGAAAAGATAAAATCGGAATCAATCCAGATAAAAGACGAAATTTTAAGCATAAAATTCAGTTATTCTATAGAATACAAACCAAAGATTGCGGATATTTCCTTCTCCGGAAACGTTTTGATAACCGCGGACCAGAAAATCATAAAAGATTTTTTGAGGGAGTGGAAAAACAAGAAATTTCCTGAAGAATATAAACTGTCCATTTTTAATCTTATACTGAGAAAATCGGACATAAAAGCCCTTGAATTGGAGGATGACCTCGGATTGCCGGTGCATGTCAACCTTCCTTTGGTGAGGGAGCAGAAATCTTAATACCCCCTCACTGTATTTTGAGAGGTTTTTGAGAGATTCAAGCGAAGATATATATAAGAATTCTTTTAACTCTTTATCCATTGAGCCTATTTTATTCTTTAACACACTCTTCCCAACATTCATTTCAAATAGGTAAGATTAATAAATATCTTTTAGATTTCTATTTGATGAAAATTTCTGATTCCAAGAAAGAAAGGATTTCCGAGCAGATTCTTTCCTTGCTTTATACTTCTGCCCCAAAACCGGTTTTTACAGCAGCCATAGCCAAGGAAATCGCCAGGGATGAGGAGTTCATCAAGAACCTTATGATGGAATTAAAGAAAAAGAATCTTGTTGTAGAGATAAACAAAAATTCTGCGGGGAAGAGCTACTCAAGGCGGAAAAGATGGGCTCTAAGCGAGGGAGCATATAATTCATACAGGAAGATAACCGGAAGCACATAAATTTTTAAGAACCTTTATAAGAGATATAATAAAATGGACGAAGAAATTCTAAGAAATTCTTTTCAAAAAATCAAAGAAGAGATGGATGCTCTAAGGAATGAAATCGCGGAAATTAGGGAGGATATGCATTTTCTGGCCAGGGAGATGGTTAGCATACTGGAAGAAACTTCCTTTGCAGAGGAAAAATCTTCTTTTTCCACTCCAACACAAAAAGGGTTTTTTTCAACAAACAATTCATTTATTCCAACAGATAACCCTCCTTTTAAGCCCCTAAAAACCCGAAATTTACGTATTTCCATAGGAAATGGGGGGGTTCCAACAGACAGACAGACAGACAGACAGACAGACACATATTCTCAAAACAACTCAAAAAACAATGAAAATCCCTTTGAAAATGCCCTTGAAATTCTTAATTCCATGGACAGCGCCAAAAAAGAGATAAGGCTTAAATTCAAGAAGATAACAGACCAGGAGTTCCTAGTTTTCTCGACAATTTACCAAATGGAAGATGAGGGAAACTCTCCGGATTACAGGACCCTTTCTGAGAAGCTTGGGCTTACGGAAAGTTCTATAAGAGATTACGTCGGCAAATTAATAAGGAAGGGAATCCCTTTAAACAAGAACAAAGTTAACAACAAGCAGGTTATTCTTTCTGTTTCGCCTTCATTAAGGAATACAGTCTCTCTTTCTGCTATTTTGCAGCTTAAACATTTGTAATAATATAGATAGTTATTCGGTTAGCGGCATTTCTATAATATAATCTCATTTATAATGCTTTATCATATTCTATTCCTTCTTTTAGGTACTACCCACTTCTATTTTTATCTTAAAAATAACTTAAATTAATGGTTTTAGGGACTACAAAAGGCACACTCACTTATATATTTTTATCTTAAGTTTTTTACACTTTTTACACTTTTTTCTGCTTATTCTCCCCTTTTTCCCCTTCGTCTAACCCTCACTTTTGCTTTTTTCAATAGTTTTTCCTTTATATTTTCAGGCACAAATACTCTTTTTTTGCCATTTTTCTCGCTTACTTCCTCTATTACACCCTCACTTTTCTGCTTTATTGCATTAATCTGGCCCCTTATTGTCGCTTTTTCTTTCCCCAGCATAACCCCCAGGTCCTCATAACTCAGCTTCATATCTGTATGGAGAAGGATGGTGATTATCGCTCTTTCAGTTATTGAAAATTGGTCTAAATTTGGTGTTTGAACAGGTGTTTGAACAGGTGTTTGAACAGCATAAACACCTGTTTGTTTTCTAAACACCTGTTTGGGTGTTTTAAACACCCTTTCCGATTCCACCATTTCAATCTCTGAAATGAATTTTTTTATTTCTTCAAGATCATTTTTTACCGACGACAAAACCTCTTTGACTTCAGAAATATCCTTTTTATGCGTTTCTTTTTCAGAATTTAGGTGTTTTATCCACTCTCCAACATCTTTTATATCTTTTTTAACAAGGTCAAAACTGCCTTTTACCTCTTCCCTGATTTTTTTAACCTCTTTTTTCCCAGAAAAAAACCAAAACATACTAAATCTTGCAAAATAATCTTTAAAAATCTTTTGTCTTTCGACGATAAACTTATGCCGAAAGTCTTAGGGCATTATTTTTTTAAAACCAAAATTTCCCACGGAAACACCCATTTTTCCCCTCTAAAATTAGATTCAAACACCCCCCAAACAGGTGTTTAAACACCCACAAACACCCGACTGTTTTTTTGTTCACTAAGCCAACCTAAACTCACAATTTATGTTTTTACTCCTAAATAGTTATTATGAATATTTAATAATAAATTATAATTAATTTTTCTTTACTAAAATGGAAAGCCAAAAAAAACAAATAACCGAAATAAAACAAGAGCTTGAAAAACAGTCAAGCGTGGATACTCTTCAGGAAAAACAGATAACCCATCTTGAAAAAGAGCTTGAAAAACAGAAAGAGAAAACCCATTTTGCCATTAACGTTTCATTGAAGGCAATAAAGGCTCTTCAGAATGAAACCAAGAAACAAATAGGAACTGCCCTGATTGCGGCATTTGGATTTCTTATTGCGCTGGTGTGGAAGGACACCATAACTAGTTACACTTCGTACATAGTTTCATTTCTAAAATTTCCGAGCCCAGAGTCTTTTCAGATGTTTTATGTGTCTATTCTGACTTCTATTATTGCCGTCTTCGGAATAATTTTTGTGAATTCATGGATGCCAAAGCAGGAAGATCTCCTAAAAAATAAGCTGTTAACTTAGGCAAGCTTTGTGCACGAAATTTATTCCAACAATTTTAAAATGGCTAAAATTTTTTAAAAATGAGTAAAAGATAAGTATATTACGGGAGGCTTGCAGAAAGAAGAGTTATTCAAGCTTTTAGCGAAGTCTATGAAGAGATATCCCTATTTCAAACAAGACTTGCATCAGTAAAACCCAAACATACTTTATTAAAATTAGTTACTTTAACGGGACCAGATAGTTTATCATTTTCTCATAATCTTTGGGAGGTGATATCAAAAAGGACCGGAATTTCGCGAGAGACAACAAGAGACTTATACCCCTGCTTGGGGCATTATATTGACCAACTTGAACAAGAAGTTAGTACAACTTAGTCTTTCATTTTTCCTTTTAAAACCCCAAAATTTACCTTATTCAGCATAAAATTTATATACTTAGGGCACCCTTAATCCACGTGAACCGGCACTTTTATGGCCTAAGTTCACATTAAAAAGAGGAAAATGGTCGGTATTATCTTGCCAACAGAAGCAGAAACACTTTACTTTGGATTTGACGAATCAAATCATGCGGGCCAAAATAAGAAAGGCGAAATTGTTGTTGTGCTTGTTTCTTCTGATGTGAATGACAGTTTTGTTCAGAACTATCCTAACCACAGAGAAAATGTGGAGTTCGTTATGAGCGGAGGCGGGCAGTATGATTATAGATTCACAATTTTGATGGGGGACAAATACAGATACCACTCTTCTTCAACAACTCTCGCAGAAAATGCTTTCTTTCTTACCAAGCCTTTTATTCATGAAAAGTTAAAATGTATAAAACTTTATTTTGACGGACCGATTCTGAGATGGCAAAAAGAATTTATAAGAGACCAGTTTTCGGGCATAGAAAAAGTTATTGTGGACAATTTTACTAAAAAACAAAAAATTAACCATATAAACACCCGAAAAGGTCCAAAATGCCCCAGGGTTGTATATCTTGCAGACTCTCTTGCGAACAGGCTTTATAACACCCCTACGGGAGAATTGCTTTCACATCCTAAATTCATTCCACGATCCTAAAATGATTTCACAAAAACCTCTTGCTGCAATTTACACCCGTGTTTCCACGGAAGACCAGGCAAAGCAGGGAATTTCTTTAAGTGCGCAGGAAGAAGCATTGAAAAATTATGCCTCTGCGCTAGGATATGAAATTGTGGAGCATTACAAGGATGAAGGAAAATCCGCAAAGGATATAAAAGGAAGAGTTGCAATGACAAAAATGCTTTTTGACGCGCAGGAAGGAAAATTTCAGGCGATTTTTGTTTACAAGCTTGATAGATTGTCTCGTTCGCTGAAAGATCTAATTGAAACGATAGAGAAATTGAAGAAATGGAATGTTGACTTTATTTCTTTACAGGATAAGATTGAGACAACAAGTGCATCAGGAAAATTAATGTTTCACATTATTTCTGCTTTTGCGGAGTTTGAAAGAAATGTTACGGGAGAAAGGACAAAATTCTCAATGGATAAGAAAGCAAGGGATGGAAATCTCGTCTCAAGAGCCCCTTTCGGATACAAAATCATTGAAAAAAAACTTGTTCCAAAGGAAGATTCTTATATTATAGGGGAAATATTCCAGGAATTTCTAAACACAGACATCAGTTTAACCCAGTTAGCAAAAAAACACAATCTTTCCGTAAACGGCCTGAAGAAAGTTCTAAAGAACCAAACATATCTCGGGAAGATAAAATTCGACGGGCAAACCCACATGGGAAACCATCAGTCACTGATTTCCTCGACGCTCTTTAACCATGTTCAGAACAAGCTGAAAGAAAGGGGTGTTGGTTAGTTGGAATCACTATTAATATCATAGTAAATAAATATCATCCCCACTAGATTAACTGTTGTAGAAAAACTTTCTCCTCACACCACACTCGCCTTAATTATCCTGACTTCCTGAACGGGCCTGTCGTTGGCGTCTGTTTCAACCTTCGCGATTGCATCAACGACACCCATTCCTTCAACGACTTTGCCGAACACGGGATGTTTTCCGTCGAGGAAGTTATTGTCTGCGAGGTTGATGAAGAACTGGCTTCCTCCCGTGTTAGGGCCTGCATTTGCCATTGAAATCGTTCCGCGATTATTCTTGTTGTGCTCGCTATTCTTCGAAAATTCGTCTTTTATTGCATATCCCGGACCCCCGGTGCCTGTTCCTTCAGGGTCTCCTCCCTGAATCATAAAACCGTCAATAATTCTGTGGAAAATCACCCCGTTATAAAATCCTTGCTTGGCTAATTTTTCAAAATTTCCCGCAGTTATTGGCATGTCCGAATACAACTCAATCGTGATGTTTCCTTTGTTTGTTTCAAGCAATACTTTTTTCGCATTATTGTTCATGATAAAAACTCCCGCAATTACTAAAAATAAAATAAAAATAGGGATTAAATAAATTATTGTTTTCTTTTTCATGAAATTTCAAACATCTATTCCCCTAAAAAACCTTTCCCTAAGGGGGTGATTCAATATAAAAATTATTTCTCTTTGTCTCTTGCGTAAACAGCCACCACCTCAACTTTCATTCTCTGCATTATACCAGAGTCTATAGTGTCTGGGTAAGTGTATGGGTAAGGAATTCTTTCCCCGTCACTATTATGCGGTCTAAAGAAACTCACTCTGCTTTCCGGATAACTTCTTTCATAATATTGTTTCATTCTTCTTAAAGAATCATTTAATGGTTCTTGAGGAAAAAAGTCAAACCCTCTATGATAGTTTGTTGCAGTTTCATTTGTGATAAATACCCACCCCTTTCTTTCAAGTCTTTCTTAATAATCAGACTTAATGGATTTAATCCCCTTAAAAACTTCTGTAAAGGAGGGCATTACTAGATTTTCTTCCATCAAAGTATTAAAACAATAATTTTCTTTTTAAACTAAGTAGGAAGATAAAAATATATTTCCCATCACGAAAGTTATATAAAACTAGAAAAGCTTTATTTGTTATATTTTCTCTTCCTAAAATGCCTTGGGGGCCTTGAATCGTGCTTGCTTATGTTTTTCTCAAGCTTTTCAAACGGAAAAGGCCTTTTGTTTGACTGGAAAATTATGTATCTCCAGAAAATATACTTTTGGGTGTTCCATATCTCGCTCACTTCCGCAAGCTCCCTGTACCTGAATCCTGTGAATAGCGTATGTAAAAAATTTACAACCACAAAAAAATAAATCAACCACGCCCATATATACAGCATGATTCCGGAAACAATTACGACAACAATCCTCATAAACACTTCTTTTCTCTCGCTCATTTCAAAAACAGGGAAGAATATGTTATAAAATTATCTGAATGATTTTTGCCTGCTTCTTCTCGCCTTGCTGTCTCCGGGCTTGTACATTTCCTTTCTTCTTACGTCTGCCACAAGAAGATTTCTGTCATATGCGACAAACGCCTCCGCAAGCTCCTTGCTTTTTGTAAAATCATTTATCGCCCTTGACAATGCCAAACGGGCAGCCTCTATCTGCCCCTTTTCTCCTCCTCCCTTTGCGCTTATCACAACGTCAAAATTTTTCTTCCCAAGAACTTTTTCTGTTATTTTCAAAGGCTCCTCTATTCTCAGCCTGTCAAAAAAATTCAGGGTTTTGTAGTCTCTTCTGTTTATTGTGATTTTCCCGTTTCCTTCCGTGAGAATGGCTTTTGCAATTGCCTTTTTTCTCTTTCCGGACCTCACTATTTTTATTGTCATTTTTTGTAAATCTCCTTTACTGTTATGAATTTTCTTTTGCTTCCTGTTTTGAATTCTTCCTTTTTTGCGGATTCAAATTCCTTTGGAACTCCTTCATAGCATCTTATTCTTTTGAATGCTTCTTTTCCCCTTCCTCTTCTATGGTTTGGAATCATGCCCCTTATTGCCCTTTTCACAATTTTTTCGCTGACTCTGGAGTGTTTCGGGCCTTTCTGCCCGCTTCCAACTTTGCTTCTTTTCATTTCAAACTTCTCGGATATGTCTTTTCTGTTTCCCGTCACTATTACATCCCCGCAGTTAAGAATCACTATGCTTTCTCCTCTAAGGGATTCTTTTGCCACTTTCATCGCCAGTCTTCCAAGAACCATGCCTTTTCCATCAATAATTTTAGTCATTTTCCATTCCCATCAAAATCCTCAAGCCCTTTGCTCCGGGATTTTTTTTAATTTCCTCGCTTATATAAGAGAATTCCGTTTTTGATTTTAATAGTTTTTCTTCCGCGGATTTTGAAAATTTCATCGCGATAATCCTCACCTTTTTGCTTATATCCCCTTCCGAAAGGACTTTTCCAGGAATCAGCAAAGATTCCCCGTTTTTTGAAATTTCGTCTATTTCCCTCAAGTTTAGCACAATCCTTTTCCTTCGGGGAGAAGATATGATATTTGCAATCTTTTTCCAATCCTCACTTTTCTTTAGATTTCTTATGCTTTCGGCTAAATCAGGATTTGTTTTTCTTCTTGCTTTTTTTTCAATGCTTGTTTTTGAAATCATCTTAAAAACCTGCGATTTTTTATCTCTCAAGCGACTTTCTTTCTTTTCTAGGATGAAAGTTTAACGCCTTGAGTTTAACAGAATCATGGATTCTGCTCGCGCCGAGTTTGACTCGCAGATGAAACTCACTGGTATTTTGGGTTTATAAAGTTTAAGAAAGAAGAAGAATCCGAATAAAAGACACCAATGTTTCTTTTTAACTTCCTTTTAATTTAAACTGATTTAGTTCAAGAATTCCTCTATAACACCTGATGTTTGCAACATCAAGAATGCGGGAAGAAGGATTCGAACCTTCGCAGGCACTAAGCCACTGGAGCCTTAATCCAGCCCGTTTGACCGCTCCGGCATTCCCGCAATGCATTTCTCAACAAGAAATAGTTTTAAAATTTTACTTGCCGCTTTTCTTTGCAACTTCTTTCAGGTCTTTTTCAAGTTCCGCAATGGATTTCTTAAATATCTCCTCGGCGGAAATTTGCCCGAAAGATTCTATCGTTATTGCAATTTCCCTCGTTTTTGCGCTTTCCGCCTTTTTCCCTTCTTTTTTTGCAATCCCCAAACACAAGTCAACTATGCTCTTTTTTGCGTCGTCAACGATTGAAATCTTGTCGCTTTTTTCTTTTATTTTATTCTCCCCGCACGCCTTTTCCATTTTTTCCTTCAGGCTTTTGTCGGCAGTTATCTCAAAAATATTCCTGTAAAACATGAATCCAGGAGAGAATTTTGAATGCTCCTCTCCTATTCCCTCTTTTGTCGTGGCCTTGATCTCAAATTCCTGTCCTTTCTTTAGGAAAGTTATGGGCATCTCGCCGTAGACCGGCTCGACGCCTTTCAGCGATTTTGAGTAAACCATTCCCTCTCCGTCGAATTTTATTGTTGCAGAATGGCTTTTTTTTGCGTCCTTGCTTTTTATGGGAATCAATCCGAGCCTGTGCGCGATTGTCTCGTCATACAACGGAGAGTCATTTTTGGAAATTTCAACTTCGTCAATTGCAAGAATGGGTATTTGGTTTACATATCTCCTTATGGAATTTGCAATAGATTCGTCCATATCCGAGGTAAACGTTATTTGGTTGCTGTTTTTTTCTATTAGTCTCATTTTTAAGCCTCCTGAAAAATGAATGCGGGGGTTTTTAATTTCTTTGGTTTCATTTATACTCTTCTCCCCCTTCTTCCACCCTGCTTTTTAGGGCCGCCTCTTGGGATTCTTGTTGTGTCTAAAATATTTATTATTTTAAAGCCTTCCCTTGAAAGGCTTTTTATTATTGCATTTGCCCCCGGGCCCGGAGCGGGACTTCTTGTCTTTGCCCTTATTTTTACATAAAGAATTTTTATCCCGGAGTCCTTTATGTTTTCTGAAACCCTCTTTGCTATGAACATTGCTATTGTGGGGTTCGCCTTGAGCCTGCTGTGTTTTGTAACCATCCCTCCAGTGACTTTTGTTATTGTTCTCCCCGACATGTCCGTAACATGGACAATTGTGTTGTTGAATGACGTGTAAATGTTTACAAGGGCTTCCGTTTCCTTTTCCCTTTTTATTTTCTGCGTTTCCTCGGCAATTTCCATGGGTTCTTTAGATTCCAATTCCTGCTTGGGAATCATTTGCTCTCCATGATAACCTGTTTAATTTCTTCCCTTTTTCCGCCCGATTTTTTGGTTCCCTGCAATTTAAGCGAGATTTTCCCCTCCATTACTACGGGGACGATATATGACGGGCTGTCAACCGTCCTGTTATTCACGAGGATTTTTTTATGGGTTATCAGCTGCCTTGCGCCTTTTAGCGTCGTCGAAATTTTTTTTACGGCCACAATTGTCTGCAGCCTTCTTTTAAGAAAATCTTTTTTGTCCAGCGAAAGGACATCCGCAATCGAATTGACATTGAACCCTGTTTTTTTCAGCCTTTCAAGGAGAATTTTTTGCTCGCTTGCGGGCGCGGGGATGAGCTCTTTCGCCCTCTCTCTTATGCTTTTAATTCTTGATTCTGCCATCCATATTTCCTTCTTGTTTTTCAGCCCGAATTCTTTTTTTATTCCTTCTTCCTCTACGATTCTTTCCTTGTCAAACGCCCTTTTCGGCCTTGAATATTTTTTGTGTTTTCTCTTCATTTTAAAATCTCTGATTTTTGTGTTTTCATTTTATTTGCTTTTCTGTTTTATTCCGACGCTTTTCGCCCTGTTTTTCCTGAAATGGCCTTTTGTTCTCTGTCCCCTCAGAGGAAGCTTTAGCGTGTGCCTCAATCCCCTGTAATTCCTTATTTTTTTAAGCCTCTTAATGTCAAAATCTTTTCTCAGTTCCAGATTTGTGCTTATAAGATGCCTGTTTTCTCCGGTTTCAAAATCCAGTTTTCTGTTCTTAAGGAATTCCGGAATCGCCGGATTTTTCATAAACTCGGTGATTTTTTTCATCTCTTCGCTTGTGAGAGAGCCTATTTTTCTTGTTTTGTCAATTTTTAAAATTTTGCAGATTGCATTTGACACCGCCCACGAAATTCCCTTTACTTTTGCCAGTCCGGGGTAAACTTTAATTTTTCCCTCTATGTCTGTAGACATTATTCTTATTATTTTTTCCTCATTCTTGCCTTTTTCCTGTGTTTTTTGTTCCATTTTTTAGTTTGTTCTTGTTTTTTGCGTAAAGAGATGATGCCTCTCATCTCCCGCCAGCTCCTGAAAAATTCTTTTTTCGATTATTTTTTCGGGGTAAGGAAGGCTGGTGATTCTCTTCCTTATGTCCTCAAAGGACTCAAATTCCTTTTTATTTCTTTCCTCCAATATCTCCTTCATGTATTTTTTCCCTAATCCGGGAAGAAGTTCAAGCTGGTGAACTCTTTTGTTTATTGATTCCGACTTGTTGAAGAAAATTATAAATTCCTTTTCTCTTTCCTTTACGACTTTTTCGATGAATTTGAGCAGCTGCTCTTTTGCGGATTCGGTGATCTTCTCAATTTTAAGCCTTCCGAAAATGTAGTATATTTTGTCCCTTTTGCCGTCCCCAATGTAAACCCTCTCCCCCGGTTCCAATGTTGCCCCTCTTCTCGGGATTAATTCCAGCAAAACCATCTTCGATTCCCCTATGGCCTGAGCCATGGGAACCATTTTTCCCTCGAGGGGATACCCGTAAGGCAGATAATCTAGGATTATTGCATATTCTTCCTTTTCCATTTTTCTTATTTGAATTTTTTAATTTTGTCAAGTATCTTTGCTGTTTCATCTTCGCTCAGGCTTACATTCACAAATATCTTATTTAATTCTTCCTGATTCTCGGGCATAATGTCGATTACCTTGGCTATGTGCTCTAGTTTTATTTTCATAAGGTTCATCTCTTCAAGGCTTTTCCTGATTTCCAAGGCGTCTTTCGCAGACAGCTTCGTGAAATCTTTTATGAATTTGATTACTTCCTCCTTCTTCTCGCTTCCTTTCACATATTCCTTCGCTTCCGCTATGCTAAGAATTTTGTTTTCTTTTATCATTTTATTATACGTTCTTTATTTTTTTTAAATGTATGGGGCTTATGAGGAATTTTTTTTCTTTTTTGTCCTCCATAATCTTTACAACGTAATATTTTCCCCTCTTTTCTTCCACGATTCCCGTTCTTCCCTGGAGTCTTTTCGGAAAGCTTGCCGGCATTGAGATATCCATTACTATTGCCACTTTTTCCCCGTTTTCCAGATTCTGGAAATATCTGCTCATTTGTATTTTTCCTTTTGTTCTTGTTGTTTTTTTCATATTTTACTCAGAAAATTCCAATTTAAAAAGGTATCCTTAAATTATTCATATCTCAGCGCATCAACAACATTTGTCCTGCTCGCCTGAACTGCGGGGAACACCCCTGAAACGGACCCTATCACCAGCCCGAATGCAAGACATCCCGCCACCAGGTAGAATGGCGTCGAGATATGAAGAAGGGCCGTTCCGTAAACATTAACCACAATATACTCTATTGCCTTGCTCATTCCGTATCCCATCACAATTCCTATCGCTGCACCCATCAGTCCCAACAGCCCCGATTCAATAAGAAAGATGGAGAGAATATCTTTGTTTCTTGCCCCGACAGATTTCATAACCCCGATTTCTTTTGTTCTTTCAATCACCGAAGTGTACATCGTGTTTGCGATTCCTACGGCTCCTACGATGAGGGAAATTCCCGCTATTCCCGCAAGAAATGCGGTAATTATGCCAAGAATCGACTCGAAGCTTGACAAAAGCTCCTCGGGGGTTAAGATTGTAAAATCCTGCGTTTTTTCCGTCACCCCTCTGGATTTTCTGAGTTTTTCTTCCAGCTTTGACGAAATCTCTCCTATATTTTTTTCGGAATCAACCCGGACAATAATCTCGTCAATTCTTTCTCCCGTGTTGAACAATTTTCTAACGCTTTCTTCCGGCATGTACACGTTTTTATCATCTTGAGGGTTTCCAATCTGCGAGACAATTCCCAAAATCTTAAAAGGCGCGTCATTAATCGTAATTTTGTCCCCTGCATTTGCCGGTTTTGAAAAAACATTTCCAAACTTGTAGTTATACCCGAGAGCGGCTTTTCCGTCGGAATTTTTATCGATGAATTTTCCCTCTTCCATTTTTATGTCTGTGGATTCTATGAACAGGTCCAGCCTGTCAACAGGCAAGCCGATTGCAAAGACATATCTTGCTTGATTGTTGAACTCGACTTTTGCATTTGCTATGACTGCATATGAAACGTCCTTTACGCCGGGAAGTTTTTCCGCGACATTCACGTCATTAATGGTCAGCTCCGCGGCTCCGCCCGTTCCGGGAGCTCCAAGCTGCCCCTTCGGCATTATGAACAATTTGTCCACTCCAAGAATCTGGAACTGCTCATTCACCGCGTTTTGCAGCCCGAGAGACAGGCTTATCAAGGTAAAGATTGTCGCAATTGAGATAAAAATTCCCATTATCGTAAGCCAGCTTCTCAGCTTTCTCTGCCTTAGATTCTTGTATGCAATTTTGAAATAATCCTTTAGCATTTTTTAGCCTCTTAGCGCCTCCACCGGGTTTAATCTGCTTGCCTGCATCGCGGGAAGAACTCCGAATATTATCCCGAGAAAAAATGAAAATCCAACAGAACCAAGGAGAAGCGGATATGAAATCATAACTTTAAGCAAATCGCTTCCAAGCGCGGAGTTCGCTGCATTTGAAATCCCTATTGCGCCGCCCAGTCCCAATAGTGCTCCTATAATTCCCCCTGCCAGCCCCAATAATCCTGATTCTATTATAAAAACAAAAAGAATATCCCTGTTTGTCGCCCCGACAGCTTTCATAACCCCGATTTCTTTTTTTCTTTCAATCACCGAAGTGTACATCGTGTTTGCGATTCCGACACCCCCTACAAGAAGGGAAATTGCGGCGATTCCTACGATTATTGCATTTATTGTGTTGAGAATTGTATTCACCGCGCCGAGCGCCTGCACCGGAGTTTCCACACTGAAGGTTTCCTCTCCGATTTTTTCATTTCTGTCTTTCCTCAATGCATCTTCTATTGATGCCGAGACTTCGTCAATCTGGTTTTTGTCCTGCACCTGAACAACAATCAAATCCCACTCGTTCTTAATATCTAGAAGATTTTCCATGTCTTTTGAAGGCATGATTATTATGTTGTTTAACTGAAAGTTGCCGGATTTTTTCATGATACCGACTATTTCAAAATCTTTTCCGTTAAGCTTGATTTTCTTTCCGACGCCCAAGTCTTTTTCGAATTGTTTCGTGCGCCCAAAATCATAACCGATAAGAATTTTTCCCTCATCTTCCGGTTTGAGAAGCCTCCCTTCTCCAGCTTTGATGTCAAATGAGTCATAAACCAATTGCGCGGCTTTTTGCTCTTCGGGAAGGTTTGTGGCGTATGTAAATGAAACAGCCTCATTGTATTCCGCTTTTGTAATTCTGATTAGCCTCGGAACCGCCAAACCCACGCCCCTCACATCTTCGACGATTTTAACGTCGTTCTCATTCAGCTTTTCAACAACAGTGCTTCCAGGAGGACCCAATCCGGTGCCTTTGTTTTGTATTGTCAGTTTGTCTACGGAGAGGCTTCCAAGCTGTCCCGTGACTGCCTGCTGAAGTCCCGAACCAAGGGAAATCAAGGAAACCACCGCCGCTATCCCTATAAAAATTCCAAGCATTGTAAGCCAGCTTCGCAATCCCCTGTATTTCAGGTTTTTGAACGCCAGAGAAAAATAGTCTTTAATCACGGGATTACTTCCCCGATATTCCGTCTTCTGTTAACTTTCCGTCAAGAAAATTAGGTTTTTGTGTTCTGATTTTTGGTTCAGCCATTTAAGTTTCTCCTGTTGTTTTTTCTTCTCTTTTTTATTGCTCTCCAAATCAGCCATGCAACCAAAAGAATTGCCGCTCCTTCAATGTAAAGTGTGGTGTTGCTTTTCTTAATCAGTCCAAGGTTCAGCGCTTCTTCCTCCGTGTAAACTTTGAACGGAAGATTCACCGAGGTTTTTTTGTCATTGTTGTCAAAATCCTTGTAGTCAATGTTTGCCGAGAGAACAGGCGTTTTTGTTTTGTAAACTACATCAAAACTCGCCAAGTCGGTGTCGTCCGCATTTATTGTTCCTATGAACACCTTGTCTTTTGAAAGCAGCTCAAACCCCGAAGGGATTATCTGCACGGAAACAGACTTTATTTCTCCAAGTCCCTTATTTATAACTTCCAAGGTAACTCTCCCGCTTTGTCCTACAATTGGGTTTTCGCTTGTCTCAACCGAGAAATCCAAATCGGTTTTTGCCGAAACTCTGACTCCAAAACTTCCCGTTTTTTCAAAATCTTCGGAGTTATTGTTGGCGTTTATGTATTTTAACGTGTATGGAACGTTATAGTCTCCCGGGGTTATGTCCGTAGAAGGCTGAATTTTGAAAGTTACTGAATCGTCATCATCTTCGCTTATGTCATCAAGATCCTTTTCGGAGCTTCCTGTTGCAGTGAAAGGAACATCCTCAAGGTTCAGCGCCAGAGAAACTTTTTCAATGTCAAAATTTTCGTTGTTTTTCACATTTATGCTTACGCTTCCTTCCTCTCCTGGATATACTGTGATGTATTTTGCGTTTACGGCAACGGGAGAAGCAAAGCCTGTTGTCAGGACTAAAAAAAATAATGCCAGCAGAATGCTTCCAGAAATTTTGCTTTTCATTGTAAAAAAACCAGCATCTTTTTCCTTATAAATCTTTTGTATTGTTACCTTTTATTAGTTAAGACATTTTGGAAACCGTTTTCCATTTTTTTCCCGAGCGCTTTGTGATTTTCTCGATTTTTCCGTCTTTAATCCAGTATATTGTATTCGCATATTCTTCCGCAATTTCGGGCGAGTGGGTGACGATTA
>CAZLQA010000001.1:0-40290 GCA_964561665.1 Candidatus Woesearchaeota archaeon | reverse complement strand
GATACATACTGCACGATTCCACAATTGCAAGTGGAAGCGCCGTTCCCGTAAGCAGGCTTAGAAAAGGGAAAAAGATGAACTTTATGAAAACAAATAAGAAAACTATTGAGAATAGCCATCCTTTTAGCGAGTCGTCCTTCCATACCATAAACCAGAACTTTCTCCATGCCTCTTTTAGTTTCATAAAATGAAAAAGCGAAAAGGATTTTTAAAGTGATTTGTTGCGTCAGTCCTGTTTAGAAAATACTTATTTTTGATTGTTGAAAAATGCTCACTTCGTTCGCATAGCGAGGACACCAAGGTTTCCTTCGCTTAACCTTTCCTTTAAATGTTAGTACAAGACAAGTTGGTTTTTAGTTAGTTAATTCTTTCATTAATTGCGAAGCCGAGAGGCGAGACATTTCAAAAAGAAACTGCTTGTTAAAACAAATCCTGTTATATCCTGAAAAAGATACAAATGTTTTTAAATTATAATGGACAAAAAGTTCCATGTCAAAAGAAGAGATGAAAAGGGCAGTGATTGCGGGCGCGACTTCTGCAATAAGCTACATGGAAAAAAACAAGAACGCTTCGGGCGAGGAAGCCATGAAGCATGTTACAAGGGAAATGGGTGGAATCCTTAGGAACATTGAAGACAGGGATTAATTCTTGAAAATTTATGCATCTAATATTTTGAAAGTTTTTTCTCAGATTCTTTTATTGGCAAAATGAGTGGAAATGCTGTTTCATCTTTTTGATGATTTAGTTTATTCGATGCAAAGCACAAAATAGAAATATTTATAAATATACATTATTCTGTGTATACTAAAGAGTGTATATTTTATACACTTCCTTTCACCTGATAAAATGACACATGATATATTTGACAACAGGATTTTGTGCGGGAAATGCAATAATGAAATGCATAAGGCGAACATTCTGAAAGACGGATTTTTGCTCAGGGCCATGATGTGCAAAAAATGCAACGAAAAAATTCTGCATCCTCTGGACATTGAAAATTACAACAAATTCATCAATCTAAAGAACAAGCATTTCAGCGTGAAAATGAGGCTCGTGGGAAACAGCTATGCCGTGTCAATTCCAAAAGAGATTGTTTCTTTCATGGACGGGCAGAAAAAAACCTTCAATGAATTTGACAAGATGGTGAACCTTTGCTTCGAGGAAATGGGAAGGCTCTCGCTGAATTTTGGGAATGAAGGAGACAAAAAAAGCGCAAGAATAATAAAGGCAAAAGAAATAAGGGTTGTGAAGAACAACAAGCCGGTGTTTCATTCAAGGCAATTTTATGACTCGGCGCATCCTGAGAGGAATCAAAGCAAAATATACAAAAGCAGGGAGGAAAAATGACTGAAAAAATAATTGATTTGGCTGGGAGAATATCGAAATTAAAAAGAAAAAATTTGGTGTTTTGTGTTTCATGCAATGAACCTATAGAAGGACTGACAAGAGACAATATAGAAAATTATCTTTTTCTTATTGATGGTGTATTTCCGGCACACCCTGCGTGTTATAGAGGAAATGTTGAACAAACAATGGAGTTAGCAGGTAAATTAGACAGAAATAGGGGTGATTACTAAAATGGCGGAAAAAAAAGTACAGCTTAAGGTAATGGAGGCGTTGCAGGACGATGTCCATAAAGGAATTGCAAGAATGGATTACGAGGTTATGAAGGACATCGGAATAAGAAGGGGGGACGTGATTATGATAAAAGGCGGAAGGGAAACCGTCGCGATTGCGGACAGGGCGTATCCTGCGGATGTTGGAGAGGGAATAATAAGGATTGACGGAATTATAAGAAGGAATGCGAAGGCGGGAATAGGAGATGTTGTTTCAATTTCAAAGACGGAAATGAAGGAAGCCAAAAAAATCATGATAGCCCCCGCGCAGAAAAATGTTATGGTGCAGGGAGACCCCGACAATCTTAAAAGAGGATTGCTTGGAAGAGCCGTAACAAAAGGAGACGTTGTTGTTCTCGGAGGCGTCCAGAGAAGAAAGGAATTGATGTCCGAGGAGTTTGGGGAACTGAATGACATATTCGGGGACTTTTTTGGCATGGGCATAGGAAATCTTGGAGGCGCGATTGCGCAGATAAAATTCCTTGTCGTAAGCTCCTCGCCAAACCAGCCCGTGATAATAACCGAGAACACGGAGGTTACTCTGAATCCAAAGGCAGTGGAAATAACCGACGAGAAAATTCCCGAGATTAACTATGAAGACATCGGAGGATTGAGGGAAGAAATAAAAAAAATAAGGGAAATGGTTGAGATTCCCCTGAAGCATCCGGAGATTTTTGACAAGCTTGGAATAAAGGCGCCAAAAGGAGTTCTTCTTTATGGCCCTCCTGGAACTGGAAAAACGCTTTTGGCGAAAGCGGTTGCAAATGAATCCGACGCGAATTTCATACTTCTTAACGGGCCTGAAATCATGTCAAAATATTACGGGGAATCCGAGAAAAAAATAAGGGACATTTTTGACGAGGCGGAGAAAACGGCGCCGACAATAGTTTTCATAGACGAAATTGACGCAATCGCTCCGAAGAGGGAGGAAACCATGGGCGAAGTTGAAAGGCGTGTTGTTTCGCAGATTCTGACGATGATGGACGGGATGAAGTCAAGAGGAAAGGTAATTGTTATCGGAGCCACAAACAGGGTAAATTCGCTTGACCCTGCGTTGAGAAGACCCGGGAGATTTGACAGGGAAATTGCAATCAATGTTCCCGACAAGGAGGGGAGAATTTCCATTCTTAAAATCCACACGAGGGGAATGCCTCTTGCAAAAGATGTCAACCTGAAAGAGATTGCGGACGTCACCCACGGATTCGTTGGGGCGGACTTGGAGGCTTTGACAAAGGAAGCTGCAATGAATGTCCTTAGAAAATATCTTCCCGAGATGAATCTTGACAAGGAAGAGCAGATTCCTATTGAGATTCTTGAGAAGCTTATTGTAAAAAAAAGTGATTTCACGGATGCCCTGAGAAATGTCCGTCCCTCGGCAATGCGCGAGGTTCTTGTTGAAACGCCTAACGTGGATTGGGGTGATGTCGGAGGAATTGACAGTGTAAAGCAGGAGCTTAGGGAAGTGATAGAATGGCCTATGAATCATGCAGAGAGTTTTGAGAGAATGGGAATAAAACCTCCAAAAGGGGTCCTTCTTTATGGACCTCCGGGAACGGGAAAAACGCTTCTCGCAAAGGCTGCTGCAAAAGAGTCTGGGGCGAATTTCATACAGGTGAAGGGCCCAAGTCTTCTGAGCATGTGGGTCGGAAAATCAGAAGAGGGCATGAGAAAGATTTTTGAGAGAGCCAGACAAGTTGCGCCGTGCATAGTTTTCTTTGATGAAATTGACGCTCTTGCAGGAAGGAGAGGGGCGGACGCAGGAACAAGAGTCACTGAAAGAGTTTTGAATCAGCTTTTGGCAGAGATGGATGGATTGGAAGACTTGAAAAATGTCATGATTATAGGAGCCACAAACAGGCCTGATATGCTTGACCCTGCGCTTTTGAGGCCGGGAAGATTTGATAAGATACTTTTAGTCAATGCGCCTGAAGAAGAGGGAAGACTGCAGGTTTTGAAGATTCACACGAAAAAAATGCCTATTACAAAAGATGTTAGCCTGAGTGATTTAGCCAAAAAAACACAGGGATACACTGGTGCTGATTTGGAGGCTTTGACAAGAGAGGCTGCAATGCTTTCTTTGAGAGAAGACATGGAATCAAAGCAGGTAAAGAAAAAGCATTTTGAGGAAGCCTTGAAAAAGATAAAGCCAAGTGTAAGCAAGCCGACAATAGAAGTTTACAAGAAGATAGAGGATAATTTCCTTAAATCCACAAAGGCGGCACTTCCAACAGGAAATAGCTATCTAGGGTAAATATCACTATTTTGAAGTAGTTACATATTAGAAAGATTTATAAATATTCTTTTTGTGGTGTCTTTATGGAAAAAAATGTTGAAGATTCTTTGAAACAAACTTTAGCTAAAGGTTCGGACCTTTCAAAGAGACTCTGCCTTTGTATGTATTCTCCTAACGGGATAAGATTAACGGAAGGGTTAGGCGAGCCTTACTGGTTTAACAGAAGTGAAAATCCTAAAGCTTATGATTTATTGGTTAGGGCTTATGAAGTACCAAATATAAACGGGCTTCCAAGGCTTAGCCACGGAGTTTGCCCAAATCATAAGCCTTTTTTAGGAAGAGAATGCAATGAGTTATTTGAGTGTGGGTATAATCATAAACAGGGTTAGAAGATTTAATTATCTCGTCGTTACAATAACATTGTTTCCCTCGACAATCATTGTGTGCTCTGACTGGGCGACGTTTTTTCTTGAAGACTCGACAAGAGAGGGATAAGAGTATATGTTCCCGTTTTCTTCAAGCTGTTTCATTCCTATCATCGCTTTTGCTCCAAGATGCTTTACAATCCATCTCGAGCAGAAAGGAAGTGTTTTGTATTCTTTTTTTATGAACTGAAGAACTTCCCTCGCTGTCTGGCTTCTTACGTTCTTTTCCTCCGAGATAATGTAAATTCCGGAGGGCTTTCCGTCATAAACTTTTCCGTTTCCTGAAGTTGCGAAAGGCTCTATCGCATACAGCCCGTTTTTTATTTTTTCGTTGTCTCCGTTGTCAAAATTGGGTATCGAGATTCCTGCATGCAAAGCCCAGTGTTCCACACTGTGCCCGAAGAGGTTTATTATCGGCGAGAATCCATATGAAGAGATTTTTTCATTTATCGCTTTTCCCACTTCCCTTATTTTTACGCTTTCCCTTATTGTTTTAATCGCGCTTTCAAGGGAATCCTCCGATGCTTTTATCAGCTTCCTGTTTTCTTCGCTGTTTTCAAAATCAATTGAAAAAGCCGAGTCCGCAATCCATCCGTCCACATGAACGCCAAAATCAATTTTCAGCAGTCCCTTTGCCGTTTCTTTGTCGTCATGGCTTGGGGTGTAATGGGCGGCAATTTCATTTATGCTCAGGCAAGTTGGAAATGCCGGCTTGCCTCCCAATTCAGCCATTTTCTCTTCCATTTTGTCCGCGATTTCAACCAATAGAACTCCTTTCTTTGCTATTTTTTTTGCATAATCCCTTACCTGAGAGAGAATTTTTCCCGCCTCGAGGATTTTTTGTTTGTTAAGTTTCATTTTTTAAGGAGAAAAAATCGGTTTTTAAGTTTGTTTGTAAATCTATCAAATGCTTTTTTCCCTCAGCCTCCGGTTCTTTGGAATGAAATTGCTTATTTTTTCCTCCGATGCCTTTCCCGTCCCGAGAAAGTCATCATTGTACTTCATAATCAGAAAATCCTTTTTTCCCGACTTTATATTCAATTCACGCCCCTTCATCCATTCTTCAGCCTGTGCTTCACTTGATATCTCAAAGATATTTTTTGCGATTTGGCTTCCGAGAATCTGCGAACCCTCGATGCTCAGCCTTAATTTTCCCGTGGATTCGTCAATTTTTGCAAGGTATATTCCTATTCTTTCCACCACCGTAATTTCCTCTATTTTTTTTATCATGTCTATGGAGAAATTTCCCGTGAAAAGAAAAAGCTTTTCCCTGCCTTTTGTGAAAATCTCGCCTGGAATTGATAACACTCCGAACTGTTCATTTAATCCTTTCAGGATTTCTTTTTTCCCTTTTTCATTAAGAATCTTCAAGGGAATAAATTTTTCATTCATTTTTTCCCTTTAATCCCGTTAAGTTGGAAGAAGACTGAATTTTCTTTCCCAATCTGTCAACTATTTTTATTCCATATTCTCTGCAGATTTTTGCCTCTGGAATCTCTGAAGAGAACCTGTCTCCACCCTTCGCAAAAATTATTTCATTCCCTTTGTATTTTTTAGCCAAAACTTTTATTGATTCACAAACGCTTTTGTCCTTATCTATTGAAACAAAGACTTCATCGATATGTTTCAATGCTTCCAGGATTTTCTTTCTTTCATTTTGCGGCATGAATGCCTTTCCTTTTTTTAGATTGCATTGAAAATCATTGTTTAATATTATTATAAGCTTGTCCCCAAGCTTTTTTGAGAGCTCCATGCATTCAATATGCCCCACGTGCAATGGGTCAAAATATCCCGAATTTATCACTATTTTCATTTTCTTCTTCTGAATTTAATCATTATAAATTTAATCAAATAATAAACTGCAACAATCACCGCAAAAATAATCAGTCCCGCAAAAGAGTATGCAAAAAAGACAATCATCACAAAAAGCGCCCCCAAATCCTTTGCAAGAATCATTTGAACATACCAAAAAATTGTGGACGCAAGGAGAATAAACCCTGCCAATATCAGCATTATCCTCGGGATTAATGAAATTTTTCTCATCCTGTTTTCCTTAGTTTAGCAATTCTTTTAATTTTATTAAAGTATCTTCCGGATTTTTAACTTCAACTGCCTCTATTAGTTTCTTTACGGCATGGTCGTTTCCGCCTTCCTGTAAATTATCTCCAAAGTAAATCATTTCTTTGAAATCATGATTAAACATTTCTTTTATTTTTTTTACTCCGAATGCTTTTGTAAAACCTTTTCTTGTAAAATCAATAGTTGTAGTCCCTCCGATTTTCATTTCAAATTCCGGAAGCTTTTTGCTAAAGAATTCTTCTATGAACTTTTCTCTTTTTTTTCTGTCTGGGTCAAAGTTGTATTTAAGCTCCTTATTTGCTTTCCTCCCAAGAATTGAAAATACAACCATGCTTCCCCTGTCTTCTATTTGATCATAAGTGTCCGGTGTTATTTTATACTTTCTTATGAAGTCGCTTATTGTATTTACAAGTTTTCTTTTTTCGTCTTCGGAAAGGTCATTTGAATAAATTTTTATTATCCCTTCATCAGCAACTTTGTAGCATTCCATCCCTCCAAGCGAGTAAACATAAATCTCTTTGTCGTTTTTTTCTTTATATTTTTTGACGAACTGGTTATGGAGATGAGTGAATGTTCCGTTCCCCATAGTCACAAAAAGATATTTTTTTTGGAGTTTTTTTATAACGTTCAGTATTTCGTCTGTTACTTCTGTATCTGTGTATGCAAGTGTCCCATCAATATCACATATAATTACTTTTTTCTTAGTCATCCTATTTTCCTCAGTTTTGCTATGAAAAAACCCTCGGTGTTGTTGTCTTGGGGGTATATTCTCACGCATTTTTTTACTTCTTTTAAATAAGATTTCCCCTGCCATTCCAAAACTCCCGGATTTGCCTTTAGTTCTTTTGGGAGCAAAGGCTTTTCAACTTTTATATTCTTAAAATTATTTAATATACAATCTACGACTTCCTCGTTTTCCTCCGGAGTGTGGGTGCATGTTGAGTAAATTATCTCGCCGTTTTTTTTCAGGATTTCCACGGCTCCCGCAAGAAGATTTTTTTGTATCACCGACAGGCTGTAAATTCTGTTTGCGTTCCACATCTTTGCAGTCATAGTGGATGTTCTTATCGTTCCTTCTCCGGAACACGGGGCGTCAATAAGTATTTTGTCTGCTTGGAATCCTATCCTCCTCATTCTTTTGCACAAAACATCCCCGTAGTTTTTTGTCATTATCACATTTGAGGCTCCGCAGCGCTCAAGATTTGAAGCGAGTATTTTTATTCTTTCAAGTTTCACGTCGTTTGCTATTAAAACTCCAAGGTTGTTCATCATGGCTGAGATTTGGGTTGTCTTGCTTCCGGGAGAGGCGCATAAGTCAACCACCGATTCGTTTTTCGCGGGGTTTAGTGCCATAACAGGGAGCATGCTTGAAATGTCCTGAACATAATAGTATCCGAGAAGATGCTCCAGGCTTCTTCCAAGTTCTCCGGGTTCCAAGTCTATTATTTTGCCTTGCTTCGCTCGATTATTCCCTCCCAAAAGTTCACTTCGTTCGCCCCCATCTTTATTTGCATTAACTAACTTATGGAAATTTTTTACAACGTTGCCTTTATAATTATCATCATTATCCTCTTTGTTTTTACCGGCAATTTTCCCTTCAACAATCATCACCTCAGGGAATTTTCTGAAAGGCTGCTTTAAAACCCAGGATTTTTTTTCAAGCCTTTTTTTGAGCTCATTTACGGATATTTTCAGGGTGTTTGCGCGGATTGATTTCATCAACGGTTTTTCCAGAAATAAGATATACTCTTCAAAACCTTTTTTCCCGAGAAGGGATTCCATTCTTTCTGCAAAAGCAGGTTTTAGCTCAATTTTGTGCTTCATTATTATGGTTCGCGAAAAAACTTTAACTAATTTTCCAATAAAGCCCAAAAAATGTTTATAAAGTTATTTTATTTAAGCAATAAATGGCTTATCAGGTTTGGATTTATACGTTAGCAAGCGCTTTTCTTTTGAGCCTCATAGCGCTTATAGGAATAATTCTGGTTCCTTTTAAGTTTGAGAAATTGAAAAAAACCCTTATTTACTTTGTGAGTTTTTCGGCGGGAGCGCTGTTTGGAGGGGCTTTTTTTCATTTGCTTCCGGAAATAGTCAGGGAAAAGGGCGGACTGAATTTTTTTGTTTCGTCCTTGGTAATTGGCGGAATAGTCTTGTTTTTTATCCTTGAAAAAGTTGTTCATTGGCACCATAACATTATAGAATACGAAAAAGAGCATACTCATCCTCTGGCAATAATGAGCCTTATTGGGGGGGGTTTTCATAATCTTTTGGATGGCTTGGTTCTGGGAGCTAGTTTTTTGGTAAGCATTCCGGTGGGCATTGCAATTACAATGGCAATTTTATTCCACGCAATTCCAAAAGAGTTGGGATGGTTTGGCGTATTGGTGCACGGCGGGTTCTCAAAATCAAAAGCCCTTCTTTTCAATTACCTATCTTCGATGTTTATAATAATAGGGGCGGTGACTTCCCTGATAGCAAGCAGTTATGTTGAAAACATCCAGTTTTTCATAATTCCCGTTTCTGCAGGAGGATTCATTTATCTTGCAGGTAGCGACTTGATTCCTGAACTTCATAAGGAAAAAGGATTGGGAAAATCATTTCTCCAGTTTTTATCCATCCTTGCGGGAGTTTTGGTTATGGCGGCTTTGCTGTTTTTGGAGTAGAACTACGGAGATGTTAGTTTAAAGTCACTATTTTTAATAAAAAACTAACTGATAATTGGATTGTACTCTTCATCATTAACTTAACACAGAAATATTCTTGAGCAGATTAAAATATATATTATTAAAAATTAAAAATCCCCGAGCTTTGTCTGTTTTTTCCCTTCGATGACTTCTTCTATACTGACTTTAAACACCTGAAATATGTTTTCCACTGCGGGAAGAATCTGGTGCTCAAGATAATACTCAATGTCATATTCCCCTTTCTCGTCAGGCAGCTTTACCCTGTCTCTTATGAGCTTTTTCTTCTCTTTGGATTCGGCTATAAAATACTCAACAAGATTTCCCTGACTTATCGGAATCTTGGCTTCGTGCATTTTTCTTGCGGCAATCACATGCGGCGAGATTGCCTTGTATTCCTCAAGCGGCTTTTTTAGCTGGGTTTTTATTATCAAATCCTTTTTTTCTATTTCCCTCTTTTTTATTTTTATTATTATTTCTTTTACGTATTTCAGCGCTTTTTCCCCGTTTCCATCCTCCAAAACCTGCTTTATGACTGTATTTTGGACTTTTCTTGCAAGCGCGCACCAGTCCCTTCTTACTGTTTCGAATCCGCGGATTTTTATCCTTTTGTCCTTGTCTATTAAAGCGTATTTTTTCTTTGCCCCCAGATTGCCCGAGCGTTTTGTCACCCACAACCCTCTGGAAAAAAATCCTTCAAGTTCAAGTTCCATTATTCCCGGAAGCTTTGAATTAAGATTGTCAAGGAACTCAACGGTTTGCTTTTCCGTTTTTCCGCTGAGGAGAAAAGCAATGCTATCCGTGTCGGAATAAATTGTTTTGTAACCTCCCTTATCAATGTTTTTTATTGCATCATGTATGGACTTTTTTGCAAATCCCGCGGTTGCGGCTGCGGCTTCCCTGCAATAGTACCTCGCCCCGAAGAATCCCTGGTAACCATAGGATGCATTTGCAAGAAGTTTATACGCATTGCTTCTTGCTTTTTTTATCGCGTCATCTGCGCTCGAGGAGGTTTTTAATTCCTGCTTGTATTTTTTCCTTTTTTCTATTATTTCCTTAAGCATTTCAGGAAAAAACCCCTCTTTCTTGCTGAAGTAAAGATTTTCCCCGTTTGTTTCAACATGATGTGTGTTCTTTCCCTGAATTTTATTAAGATTCTTCCCCACAAAAGTGGATTTTGAAAGATTATAAGTCACAATAACGCTTCCGTAACTGCTTGTAAAATCAAAAACCGCTATGTTTTCGTATATTCCGGGAATAGGCTCGAAAACAAAAGCCCCTTCATATTTTTCCATGTATCTTCTCTCCGCTATTTCCCCGTGTGTCGGCTTTTTCTCCGGGATTTCCCCGAACTTGTCAAGATTGTGAAGGATGTATGATTCCACATTTTTTGACATGCCGTTCCTTGAAACTTCAAAAATAGGCTCCTGCATTACCCTTGAGAATCCAATGATATCGTACCAAACTTTTTCAAACAGCCTGAAGACAAGCGCAGAATCATGGAGATTGTATTCAAAATACTTTTCCCAATTCTCGTCGGAGATTTTTGAAGAGTGCTGGAAAACAAAATCTTTCTTTCCCTCCCCAAGAAATTCATTTGAAACCTCATTCAATGAAAGGGTTTCCGACTGCATGTACTGAGAATACGCCGTTCTTATGAACTTCAGGATATCCAGATGGACTATTCCTTTTATTTTCCCCGTCATGCTTCCTGCAAATCCTCCCCTGGAAAACTTTGGAGAGGAATCGTCAAGTCCCAGAGGAATTTTTATTTCAAGCTTGTCCGCGCGCGCCTTGATGTACGGAAGGTCAAAGCCGTCCGAGAAATACCCCACAAGAAAATCAGGAGAGATTTTTTTCACATACTCCGCAAATTTTTTCAACATTTCCTCCTCATTTTTCACGTATTCAACGGGAATTTTGTGCTCCATTTTTTTTGCCGGTTTTTTCCATGTTATGACTTTTTTAAATTCTTCAGATACAAAAGAAATCATCAAAATCTCGCCTTTTCCAATTTCCAATTCATCGGTTTCAATGTCGTAGGCGAGAACTTTTGGAGCGAACTTTTTTTCATCAATCTCTTTGAACTCCTTGAGGTTTATGCATAAGTCAACGTCAAGAACTGAGTCAATTCCGCCGAATTCCTGGGAATTGCTCAAAACTTCGCCTTCAATCTCATACCAGTGCATGGGAACCATTTTTTTTTCGATTATGTAATGAGTTATGAATCCCAAATCGTAGCCCCTTCTTTTCTCAATCTCTTCAAAACCGAGCTTGTCCGCAATGTCATGCAGGTCCTTGTAGTTTGTGGCGAAAATTTTCAGGGCTTTTACGGGTTTTCCTAGGAAATTCTTTTTGTGAATCTCGACTTTCTCGACTATAGTGTTCCGCCCCTTTATGTCGAGCTTTATTTTCTCGATTTTTTCAATCAGATTTTTTGTTTTTCTCTCGCTTAATCCGTTTTTAAGAATTGCCCAAAAATAAACATCGCAGGAGTCAATAATGCAAATTCTTTTGCCTTGCGGGTTTCTTCCTATTACCCTTGCAAAATTTTTGCCTTCAAAATCAAAATAGTCATAATCTATCGGAATGAATTCTGTTTTCATCATTATGGAAATAGTTTTTAATTATTTAAATCTTCTAATCGCAAGTTTTATATACCACTAATTGAGGGTTAATTTATGGGAAGAATAAATTATGACGTTGATAAAGATACTCACGAAACAGGTGGGAGAAGAGGCATGGCTTTAGCAGATGCTATTCTCAAAAGAGCAGGAGGTTTTGAAGCATATTTTTTACAAGCTGAGACACCCCTTGATGCAAGAAAAAAAAGAAAATCAGGAAGAAGACCAAGACCTGTTGATTATGAAAATGATTTAAATGCGTTGGAAATCATTGCAAGAGTTGCCTTGATGCCTTTTGCTCCTCAGGAAAGAGGTGAAAGAATTTACATAAAAGAGATAAAAGAAAGGCTTTCAGAGCTTATGCATATGGGATATCCTGTCTTGAAAGGCTTTAGAAACATGTCCAGGGGTGCCGCTTGGAGCTATCTCGAAGATATCCAGAAAGAGATGGATTGTTTGCTTGGAGAAAAACTTCCCAAAGCTTATGCTGAAATACAATCACGAAATCAGCGCTGGAGCGGAGAAGCGTATTAATCCATATAACAAATAATCTTTTATATTTCCATAACATCTATTTTTATGGGACTAAGCATAAGCGAGATAATTCCAAGAAGAGAACTTGAGATTTCAGAATTAAATGGGAAAATTGTATGCGTTGACGCATTCAACACGCTGTATCAGTTTCTTTCGACAATAAAACAGCCGGACGGAACCCCTCTTATGGATTCGAAAAAAAGAATTACTTCCCACCTGTCGGGAATTTTTTACAGGAATACAAACTTGCTTTCGGAGGGGATGAAGCTTGTTTATGTCTTTGACGGCATTCCTCCCGAGCAGAAAAGGAAAACGCACATTTCAAGGAAAGAGTCGAGAGATGTTGCAAAGGAAAGATACGAGAAAGCAAAAGACGAAGAAGATATAGGGATGATGAAGCGCTATGGTTCGCAACTGATAAGGCTGAACGACGAGATGATTAACGAAAGCAAGGAACTTTTGGAAGCAATGGGAATTGCCGTCGTTCAGGCTCCTGGAGAGGGAGAGGCGGAGGCGGCATATCTTGCAAGAATAAAAAAGGAAATTTACGCCTCTGCGAGCCAGGACTACGATTCCCTTCTTTTTGGAGCGCCGAAACTTGTAAGAAATCTTACTTTATCAAGAAGAAGAAAAACTTACTCCGGATGGGTTGAGATAAAACCAGAGATGATTGAACTGGAAAAAGTCCTAAACCTTCTGGAGATAAACCTTGACCAGCTTATCTGTTTGGGGATTCTCGTCGGTACGGATTATAATCCCCGAGGGATCCCTGGAATAGGGCAGAAAAAAGCCCTTCAGATAGTGAAGAAATTCAAGCAGCCCGTTTTGATTTTCAAGGGCGTTGAGGAGCAGATTCTCAGCTTGCCTGAAAGCGAGAGGTTTGACTGGAAGGAAATCTTTGAATTGTTCCACAAACCGGATGTCAAAAGCGAGGATTTCAGGTTTCCAAAAATAAACGAGGAAAAAATAAAGAAAATTCTTGTTGAAGAGCATGATTTTTCATTGGAGAGAGTGGAAAAGCAACTTGAGAAATTGAAGGGTATAAAGGAAAAGCAGGAACAGAAAGGGCTAGGGAACTGGGTTTGAGGACTTATCAGTTTCTTCCTTCTTTTTCAGCCCACCATTTTTCATATCTTTCTTTTCTTTTGCTTGCTGTTTCTTTAATTTTTCAACAGCCTCTTTATCTCTTTTGGAATTTTCTTTTAATGCTTCTTTATATTGTCTCTTTTGGAATTTTCTTTTAATGCTTCTTCATATTGTCTGTTATACTGATTGTCTCTTCTGGCGTTTTCTTTTAGCGCTTCTTTATATTCCTTGTCGTACTGACTAATCTCTTTATCTCTTCTTTCTTCTAACTCTTTTTTATAATTGTCTTTTGGGATTGTCTGTTTGTAATCCCTATCAGAAGAATAATCTCTGGAATAATCACTACCTATATCTTTTTTTTTGATCCACATAAATCCGCCAATTATTCCTATTATTAAGCCTATAATGAAAACAAATCCCTGCTCGTAAACTAAGTCTGTGAAGCTTATCACAACAAGCGTCAGCCCCGTAAAAAACAAAACGCTTCCAAATCCATATTTTACCCCGAAGAAGATTATTCCCCCGAGCAAAATGAAAGGCATTATCATATACAACAGGTCGCTTGACAATCCTATGTTGAAGAAAAGGGATTCATAATCGAAACCATAGTAGTTTATTCCGTAAACTGCAAGAAATGAAATTGAGAATGCGAGAATCCCGGAAATTGCCTTATTGCCTCTGAAGAACTTTGAGAAGACAAAATTAAGAAATGCGAAAAATATTATCAAAAGAAAGCCAAGAACCACCGCCGATGGGTCAAGGCTGTTGAGAACATCGCTGAATGATGTGGGAACTCCATAAGACGCGGCGCTTGAAAAATTCATTGAAAATATTCCGAATATCGCAGTAATAAGACTTAATACCAATCCTCTTTCTTTCATATTTAAAACAAGAGATAGCATTTTATAAAGTTTTATCTTGTTTTTTGCTGTTAAGAAATGCAGCTCGTTTCACTCGCAGATTGCATAAAAATTAAATAATTTTTTCATTAAATTAGCAGCAATATTGATTGTGAATGAATGCGATTGTTCTGTGCCAATAATTCCAGTAACCTGAAAAATAATTTATTACTTTAATTCATATAAAACCCAACAAATAAAAACCTTTTTTCTTTCCTGTTGTTATGGGCAAAAAACCATCGGGAATTGACATTATGGGAAATATTGCAATTTTAAAATTTCCAAGAGAATCAAAGGCAAATGAAAAGAAAAAAATAGCCGAAAAAATCCTTAGGCAGTATAAGTCTGTAAGGACAGTTCTTGAGAAAACCTCGCGATTTAAAGGACGTTTGAGAAAGCAGAAAACGAGGTGGATTCTTGGTGTTAAGACAAAAGAAGCTCTTTACAGGGAAAACGGATGCATTTTCAGGTTTAATGTGGATTCAACATACTTCTCCCCTAGGTTAAGCAGCGAGAGGGCGGAAATCTCCGGAAAAATAAAAAGAAACGAGAACGTGCTTGTGATGTTTTCGGGTATAAATCCTTATGGAATTGTCATTGCAAGAAATTCGCCTGCGGGGAAAGTTACAAGCATCGAGATTAATAGAGAAGCGGGCAGGTATGCGAAGCTTAATTCTAAGCTGAATAAAGTTGAGGATAAGGTTCAGGTGATTCAGGGAGGTGTTAAGAGATTAGCCGCTTATTCACATTCGCAGATTGGTAAGAATTATGTTGATAAAAAAACAAATCAGATGGTTAACATCAAGAATCAAAGAAATAGGCGAGTGTTAGCGAGCCGATTAAACTTGCAGGAAATCCCAAAAAAATACGACGTGATTGTTATGCCCCGTCCCCAGTTGAAGGAAAGTTTTCTTAAAGAGGCTTTTTTCTTAAGCAAAAAAGGGACAAGGATTTTTTACTATGATTTTGCAAAGGATGACGAGATTGATTCTGTTAGGGAAAGAATTCTTGATGAAGCAAAAAAATCAAAAAAGAAAATTAAAATCCTTAATTTCAAAAAAGCGGGTGAAATTGCGCCTTACAAATTCAGGGTAAGGGTTGACTTGAAGATTTTATAGTTAGTGGAGAGTGCTTTTTTTCATAGGTTCTTGATGAGAAAATACATATAAGTTTGTGGCTTCTAAACTTTCATTTCTTTCATTTAATAATCTTCTCCAATATACAATCACACCTAAAGCAGGATTTTCATATTTCATTCCGTAACCGTCTCTTACAGCGCCTAATCCAAGAAGTTGTTCTTCTGTGGATATTTGAGGCAATTTAACCACTCTGGAAGATTTGCTTGTTTTTTCCAAACTTTTTGAGCTCATTTTTGATTTAATATTTTATGATTAGTCATGATGGCTTGGAGTTCCGACAAAAATCCTTTCGTAAACCCCACCTTTAATTTTTTTAAAAACAACTATCGCGTATGTTTTAGAATCCTGATATGCTCTATCACCTAAGACATTTATTATTCTTGCTCCTAATTTTAAAAGGTCTCTTGCCGTTGCTGTTCTGGGAACTTTTTCCATGCTTTCTTCTGAGGATTTTTCAAGGTTCATTTTAAAATGGGCGTTTTTTTGTTGGCTCCCTTTGGTCTTCTTTGAATTCAGGAGGTTTTCTTAGAGGATATATCTCCTTTCCTGTTGGACTTCCGGAACTTTCTAGATTGGGTTGTGAAACTACTCCTTTATAGGAAAGGTAATAAGTGCCATCACTTCCTCTTCTCCATCCTGCAGTTACCCCATTAATTCCGTCTTCATAAAAGAAAATATCTCCTTTTTTTATTGCTCCTAACCCAAGAAGTTCTTTTTCGGTAGCCGTTTCAGGCAGTTTAATATCTTCTAATCTCATTTTAATTAAGATAATCTGTTGTTTTGTATAAAAGCTTTGCTACCATCCCAAATACTCCTGCTGCCATTGATAAAATAAGAAGATTACCCATAACCTTGCTTTCATTTTCAGGCGGGTAGTTTATGATGTCTTTTGATTCTCTTTCGCTGTTTTCAGGAAATCCCGCGATATTGCCCAATGTTTTTGCCATTTTTAATTTTACTTACTTAACCACAAATGTGGGGCAGAGGTATTTAAAACATTAGTTATTCTATCGCTTATTCCCATTATTTTTCCTTTATTTTCATCCAAATACAATTTTATTTCTCGTCCAAGAGCATCTTCTCTTTTAATGAAAATGTTTTCTGGATCAAAATTGCAACTGTAATCCATCTGAGTTCCCTGAGGTTCACATTTTATTTTTACAGGACCTATTCCATAGGGAGTTACAAACCTTTTTTGCTCTCCATTTTCTATTGAAACAATTGCATAAGGATGCTCGCGCACGTTTTCAGGAGTTAATTTGAAAATCTTGTATTCCCTTCCATCAGGCAATTTTTCCTGGATTACCAATTCTATAGTTCCCACATAATCTCTTCCCTTTAATCTCATTGAAGAATGGTCATTGTCGCCACACGCGCCCAAATACAGGGCTCCTGCTGTTATCAATGCGCCCACACCCAATTTTCTCATCAAGTTTTTCATTTTTTATTTTACTTCCTTTTCATCACCAATATTATGATTGCTAAGATAGAATTCATAAATGCCCAAACTTTATAAATCTTTCTGTTTGTAGTTACTTTAAAGTAGTTTAAATTAAATCCTTTTTTCAGCGTTTATTGCGGTAGGCGCCTCGCCCCCGTGCCATGTGAATCTCGGGCGTATCTTCACGGGGTAAATCCTCTCCGAGTTGTCGTCGAGTATTATCGCAGAGCCTCTTATATCTGGGAGTTCGTCCATGTATTTTTTTATGTTTTCGATAAGATAACTTTGCATTATCTGGTTCAGGGCTTCCAGGTCCTGCTGGCTTGTGACTCTGTGAGAGATTACAATGTCCGACTGAGTCATCACGTCCCTGTGAATCTGCCCGGGCTGCTGCGTTGCAAGAACAACTGAAACTCCCGGCTGCCTTCCTTCTCTTAGCAACTGCACGAGCGCGTCTGTTGCGGCTGTTTTTTCGTTCAAAGGAAGAAACTCATGGGCTTCGTCGATAAAAATCCATACGAGTGGGCTTTCCTTTTTTTCAGAGGATGCAGAAAAATCAAAACCGCCCGAAACCGACTTTACTTCCTCTTTTTTTCTTGCATTCATTCTTTGGTTGAAGATTTTTCTTGAGACAAGGCTTATCACGAGCGCGCGGACGTTGAAGCTCCCTATCGAATTGTAAACACTCAAGTCCAAAACGCTTGTTTTTCCTCCCGAAACCAACTCCTCTATTCTTGTGGATTCCTCCGCCTTCTCCGAGAAAATTCCCCACGTTTCCGCGGCTTCAAACAATCCTGCGGCGGCGCTTTTTGTTTCAACGGAGGATTTTCCGTCATCTTCAATATTTTTTATTCAATCTCTTATTGTAAATCTGCCCTCTTTTTTCAAGCGGCTTGTTATTCTTTCAATCAAGACAGATACGGGATGAATCATGTCCAATCCGAAAGTTATAATCCAATCTTCCGCCTCTAATTCAGTGACATCTAGGGCAAAAGGCTCGTCAACGGGAATTCTTTTTTCAACGTAGGACTGGTAATGCCCGAAAGGCACGAAAATTTTTACAGGCAGCGTTTTTGGCTTCAGCCCCCACTCGTAAAGCAAGTCCTTGTCTTTTTCATTCTGGAACTTCATCGTCCAATAAATTCCCATGGTGTCAAAAAACAAAGAGGCGATGTTTTGGCTTGTTTCCTTTTCCAGATTTGAGAGCTCCTCCGCTATCACGCCGAGGGTGTATGATTTTCCGGAGCCTCTTTTTCCAGCGACGAGAACCACGTGGCTTCTTGAAATGTCCATTAAAATCCTGTTGCTCAGGGAATCATACTGCCCCATTTTTACATAGCTTTTTCCAAGGAAAACAAACCCCCTTTCCCCGAACAGCTTCTTGTCCGACTTGTTTCTTCCGAGCTGAATATCATAAGACATAATAGGGAATAGAGAGAGATGTTTTAATAGTTTATTATTGTAATTTTGTCTGATAAGAGTTTCTGTTTAAAATTGGTTCGCCTTATCTCGGCTTCACAATTGATGAAAAAATAACTAGGTTTGGATTAAAATTGTTATTAATATACGAACGACGGAGGAGTGAGCCATTTTTTTTAACAAACCAAATCAATTTGGAATTTTTTTAACAAAGCCATATTGCTGTTCTCAAATCTCCCTCAAATACTCAACCTCTTCTTCATTGAGTTTTATTTCTTTCTGGACTTCCGGCTTTTTCAGGATTTTCACAACCATGGGGAATTCCCTCTCGGCTCTTTTTTTCCCTATGTGAACATATCTTGCGTATTTTTCTGCGATTGCTTTTTTTCTGATGATTTTTTGATTATTTATCCATATTTTAAGAATCCTGTCGGGTTTTTGGTAGCTTGTGAATCCCTGGGGAACCCGCGAGGGATTTTTTGAGGAAGATATTCCATAACTAAGAAATATGTTTTCATAAACCAAAAATCTCCAGTATTGCTGCTTGTATATTCTTCCCTTGAAAACGTCCGCCTTGCTCAGCAAATCGAAAGCCCTTTCCAATTCCTTTCCATGATATTCCAAGGGAATGTTCTTTTCAATCCACAGCATCACTTCGTCAATTCCCATGTTTAGCGAATCAAAAATCCCGAGAATTTCGTTGCTTGGCTTTCCTTTGAATACACTTCTTAGCGCGTTGAATATGTCTCCTTCCTTGTTCCTTTCATCCAAAACGGGAGAGGTTTCGAGGCTTTTCAGGGAGGCTTCCCTTTGCAAGTCGTTTATTGCAGCCCTCAAGTCACCGCGGGACTTTATTGAGATTTCTGTAAGGATATTATTGTTAAGGAATTTATTTTCTTTTCTTAAAATTTCTATGAGAACATCCTTTATGACTTTGTAGTTTATTTCCTTTAGCTTAATCATCTCTGTTTTTTTTCTTAAAGTGCTTAGCTTCTTAACCCATGGGTCGTTTGCAGTTATGATTACTGGATAAGAAGTAACTTCTATAAGGGATAAAATCTCGAGAATACCTCCCTTATCATAAAAACCGGATATTCCGTCAACTTCATCGATTAAAATTATCTTTTTCTTTTTAAGGAGAGACTGCTGTTCAACTGCGGGCCTTAAAACTTCCTGCAGGTTAATTTTATTTCTCAAATCGCTCGCGTTCAATTCAAAAATCTCGGAGTTTGTCTCGTTTGCAGCTGCAAATGCAATGGTTGTCTTTCCCGTGCCGGGTGAGCCATGAAGAAAAAGGGCTTTTTTCCTCCTTTTCGCGGATTTTCCGGAGTGAAAATCCTCTACGAATTTTTTAACTTTTGCAACTGCCTCTTCCTGCCCCACAATTTCTGAAAAAATTTTAGGGCGGTATTTTTCAGTCCAGTTCATTTAAAAGAAACCCGCTGGTTTCTTTTCAACTTCCTCAAATTGTTGAACGGTGACTTTTTTACGCACCTCGACAAAGTCACAAACTTTCTTTCCAGTCCATTCAAAGCACTGAACGGCGATTTCCAATTGCCCCCGGGGAAATCGCAGAATTGTTCTGAAAGTTTTTCCACAATAACCAGCCCTCCTTTTTAATTTCATTTTCCCAAACCTGCAAGAACAAAACTTGCAATCAGCGCCTGCAGTTGAATAAAGGGGTCAGAGCCCTCTATAATCCTGAACTCCGCCTCGCCCGTTTTTTCAGTAAGCCTTACTTTAAGTTCTGGCTCCACCGGGAGATTCCATATTTCTTTCTGGATGAATTTTATTATCTCCTGCCCAGATATGCTTTGCTTCAGCATTATGTCGAAAAGCTTTTCCCTTGACTTCTCAAAATCCCCTGATATTGCATAGTCGAGCACGGTTCTTATGTCCTGCGGCTTTGCTTCCGAAAGAATCGTGGACACCAGTTCTTTTGTTATCACAGGGGATATTGATGCCGTTGACTGCAGCATGTTTATGCATTTTCTGCAGTCCCCGTCGCTGCCTTCGTATATGATTTCCATCGCATCGGGACTGACGTTCAGCTTTTCCTTCTCGGAAATTATCTTGATTACCTTTTCCACGTCTTTTTTTTCCAAAAGCTTGAACCTGAAAAGGATGCATCGCGATTGGATTGGGTCTATTATCTTGCTTGAATAATTGCACGAGAGAATGAACCTGCAGGTAGAGGAGTAGTTTTCCATGGTTCTTCTTAGAGCCTGCTGGGCTTCAGGAGTGAGGGCATCCGCCTCATCCATAAAAATTATCTTGAAGGGAACACTGCCGAGGGATTTTGTCCTCGCGAAAGTTTTCACCTTTTCCCTGACAACCTGAATCCCGCGTTCATCGCTCGCATTAAGCTCAAGAAAGTTTTCCTTCCACCTTTCCCTGTACAGCTCCCTGACAATAACCAGCGCAAGGGTAGACTTTCCCGTTCCGGCGGGGCCTGCAAGAAGCAGATGGGGGATGTTTAACGTATTTGTGAGGGAGTGAACCCTTTTTATCACTTCATCCTGCCCGAACATCTCGGAAAATTTTTGCGGGCGGTATTTTTCAGTCCAAATTTCACTCGTCATGAAATAATATTTTTAAGGAAACTTATAAAGATTGTTATGATGAATGCGACTTTTTTACCTCTTACTTTTTTAACCCTATACTTTCTATGGTGATTCTTATGTTTTGGTGATTTGAAAGGGTTTTTGCCATCAACCCATGCCTTTTATTGCTTAAATCCCCTCCAAGAAGCATTTTGATTATTTCTTCTCCCTTTAAATGAGAATTATCTAGTATATACATTGCGTCAGTATAAATCCCATAATCTTTTTGGCTTAACGCTTTTCTTATTTCCTCGGGGGTTTTTGCATTTCTTATCAAGGGATATGTTTCAAAATAAACAATCAAAGCTCTTTTTACTGCTTTAGCAGAATATTTATCTACTCTCATTCACCGAAAAACCCCCATTTCTTTAAATAAATTATTATGATAGAACAGAATTATTTGCTTTTTGTTCTTCTGAGCTTTCTCTTTCTTTTTTCCTTCTTTAAACGTTTTCTTTGCCATTTCCATCGCATCTGCCATCGCTTTTTCCATCTTCTTGAGGAGCGTTTCATTTTCTAATCCTTTACCTCGATTTTTATGTTAACGCTTTTCGGAATTTTCAACCTCATGATGTTGTGAAGAATTTTTTCGTTTGCAGGAAGGTCAATGAGCCTCTTGTGGATTCTCATCTCAAACTTGTCGAATGTTGCCGTCCCGCTCCCGCAGGGAGATTTTCGGGTTGTGACTTTCAATCTTTTTGTCGGAAGAGGGATGGGGCCTCGGACGACGATTCCCGATTTTTTAGCCATGTCCATGATTGAACCTGTTATGCTGTTTAGCATTTCTATGCTTGTGCTGTTTAGTTTTATTCTTACTTTTGGCATCTTAAAAATTTTTTTTCTTTTGTTTTTTGGATGTCCAAAAATGCAATAACCTCTGTCCGGGCATTTTTGGCATAATTACTTTTATGGAAATTCGTTTTTAAAGTTTTCTTAAAAAAACTTTTTATAGTATGGTTGCCTTTGCTTTGCGTTTAAAGAGGCAAAATGACGGAATACAACATATTCATCCAGCTTGGGCTGATACTTTTCACCGCATTTATAGTGTCATACCTTGTGAGACTTTTCAATCAGCCTCTTGTCATAGGGTACATAGTTGCCGGAATTATAATAAGCCCATTCATCATAAGCGCCGGAGCTTCTAAGGAAGTTATAGAGATTTTTTCAAGATTTGGAATTGCCTTTTTGCTTTTCATGGTGGGCTTGCATCTGAATCCAAAGGTTATAAAGGAAATAGGAACCCCTTCGCTGGTTATAAGCCTCGGGCAAATGGCTCTTACCTTTTTTCTCGGATTCTTCGTGTCAATCTTTCTTGGATTTGACAAGGTATCTTCCACTTTCATAGGAATTGCGCTGACTTTTAGCAGCACAATCATTGTCATGAAGCTCATCTCGGACAAGAAACAGCTTGATTCCCTTTACGGAAAAATTTCAATAGGAATACTTATTATAGAGGACTTGGTTGCGATTATTGTTTTGATGTTTATTTCGTCGCTGAATGGAGCCGGAAACTTCGGCAGCCTTGCAGTCAAGGAAATTTTGAGCGGCGCCGGATTGATTGTGATGGTTTTCCTTGTAGGATTTTTCATACTTCCAAAAGTTACAAAAAAAGTTGCCCAGTCCCAGGAGCTTTTGTTCCTATTTTCAATAACATGGGCTTTTGTAGTCACCGCGTTGTTCAGCTATATAGGATTTTCAATTGAAATCGGGGCGTTGGTTGCGGGAGTGGCGCTGTCCGTTTCTCCGTATTCATTGGAAATAAGTTCTAAAATAAGGCCATTGAGGGATTTTTTTCTTATAATTTTCTTCATAATTTTAGGGTTCAACGTTCCTGTTTCAAGTGTAAGCTCAATTATTTTTTATTCGGTTGTCTTTTCTCTGATAACTCTTTCATTCAAGCCCCTGGTTTTGATGACTCTGACGGCGATGTTTGGATACACGAAGAGAACGAATTTTCTTGTGGGGACGACTTTGAGCCAAATATCCGAGTTTTCGCTGATTGTTGCCGCACTTGGGGTTTCCACGGGGCTTATCTCAGGAGAGATTCTCTCGATTTTAACTCTTACGGGATTAATAACAATATTCCTCTCGACTTATATGATAATTTATTCAAATGCAATTTACAAAAAAACAAAAGGATTTGTTTCACTTTTTGAAAAAAAAGGCATCACGAAAGACGAAAAAACAAAAGAAAAATATGATGCGATTCTTTTCGGATACAACAGAATAGGATTCAGCATACTCCGCGAATTGAAAAAAATAAAAAAGAAATACGCGGTTGTTGATTTTAATCCGGATACAATATCCTCTCTTTCAAGATTCGGAATACCCGGAATTTACGGGGATGCATATGACAGCGATTTCCTTGATGAATTAAATCTTGACAAAGTGAAGCTTGTTGTCTCGACAATACCCGACTTTGAGACGAATATGGTTATTGTAGAATCCGTTAGGGAAGTCAACAAAAGCGCGATTGTGATAGTAAGGGCCAGCGAGGTAAAAGAGGCGTTTGAGCTTTACAGGAAAGGGGCGAGCTATGTTCTTACTCCTTATTTCCTGGGAGGGGAATATGTTGCGAAAATGATTGGCGATTTTGAGACAAATGAGAATGATTACAGGAAAGAAAAGGAAAAACACATAAAGATTCTTGAAGACATAAGCTCAAGGGGAAAAAGGCATCCCGAAATTGAAAGGGGATAGATGTATCTTTTGCGTTGATAATTATATCATTAAGCGATTAGCCATACGCTTCGGCAGACACTGAATAACTAGGATTTTACCAATAAGCGATTAGCCATACGCTTCGGCAGACACTGAATAACTAGAACTTCACCAATAAGCGAACGACAGCGAGAGGCTTGATTAAATTTAAATATAAGATTCTCTATGCTGAAGAATGATTGATATAAAACATTTAAGGGAAAATCCCGAGGTTTACAAAGAGGTGCTGAGGAAAAAATTCCGCAGTCCGGAGATGGTTGACGAGGTGCTGAAGCTTGATTCTTTGTGGAGGGAACTTAAACTGAAATCAGACAACATAAGAAGCGAGAGAAACAAGATTTCGGAGGAGATAAACCTTGCAAAGAAAAACAAGAAACCTGTTGATTTTTTGATTAAAAAAGCGAGGGAAATTCCAAAAAAACTTGAGAAGATTCAGGAAAAGGAGAAAGAGGCTTATGAAAAACTGAAGTTTGGAATTTACAAAATTCCTAATATAATTTCCAAAAGGGTTCCCATAGGAAAGGACGATTCGGGGAACAAGGTTGAGAAAGTTTACGGAAAGCCGAAAAAGAAAACTTTTCCAGTGAAGAGCCATGCCGAAATTGCGGAGGGCTTGAACATGGCGGATTTTGATTCCTCTGCGAGAGTTTCCGGCACGGGATTTTATTATCTTGAGGGGGAGCTTGCGCTCCTTAACATGGCTTTGATAAACTACGCAAGGGATTTTATGGTTAAGAAAGGGTTCAGGTACATTGAAACTCCCCTGATGCTGAAGAATGAAATCATAAACCAGGTTACCGACCTGAATGACCAGGAGATTATGATTTACAGGATAAAAAACGACGATGTTTCCCTCATAGGCACTTCGGAGCACTCGCTTATAGGGAGATTTGCAAACCAGGAAATGGATGAAAAAAAGCTCCCGATAAAACACACGAGCTATTCCATGTGCTTCAGGAAGGAAATAGGAAGCCACGGAGTTGATGAAAAGGGGCTGTTCAGGACGCACCAATTCAACAAAATAGAGATGATTGTGATATGTCTTCCTGAAGAGTCGGAGAAGTTTTTTGAGGAAATGAAAAAAATTACCGTTGAGATTTTCAAAAATCTTGAGGTTCCCATAAGGGTTCTTAAAATATGCTCCGGAGACTTGGGGGATTTAAAATACGAGCAGATTGATGTCGAGGCGTGGAGTCCGAGGCAGAAGAAATATTTTGAAGTCGGCTCGTGCAGCAATCTTACTGGTGCCCAGGCAAGAAAGCTGGGGATTTCAACGAGGATAAAAGGGCAGAGAATAACTCCTCACACGCTGAACAACACCGCGATTGCAACTTCGAGGGCATTGGTTGCAATCCTTGAAAATCACCAGCAGAAAGACGGCTCTGTTAAAATCCCGAAAGTTTTGCAAAAATACATGGGCGGGAAAAAAATTATAAAATCCGAGAAGATTAAAAGAAAATGAAAAAACACACCTTAAAACTGCTACAAATTATTGCGTGGGTTATAGGCTTTGTTGCGTTGGGATTATTGGTATATGGAATAATAAGGACATTGATTTGAAATGAGAAAGGGAGATGCTTTAATGATTTTAAAATCATTAGAATAGGCTTTGTTTAGAACTTACTTATTTTTATTAAATTATTAAATGAGATGGCTCACTGCGTTCGCTTATCGGTAAAGGTTGTTAATATAAAAGTTGTTTTTCTATTAGTTAATTTTTCATCAATTGTGAGCCGAGCATTTGCACGAGGCAATTTTTAGTTAATAATGAGTGCGGGTGCGAGTAGAGCGACTTTGCGAATGGCAAATTTAAACTATTAATTCCGAGCGGGGTCGGGAGAAGAGATAAGGCAAACCACTTTAAACAGAAACTGCTTCTTAAACAAAAGTCATTAAAAATATCAACATTTTTAAAAGATGAGTGGTTTGTTTAAAAATGGAAAACAAGCTAAATCGTATAAAATTCGGAATCACGGGAGGAATCATAAGCGTGGTTTCTGTTTTACTCTTTGAGCTGTTTCTTGTTTTGAAGTATCTTCCTTATTACAACAACCTTATGACAAATGTTTACGGCGTTGTTGGATTCACAACAATGAGCGTGGTGAAAATAATGTTTTTCTCTGCCGTCTTGGGTTTTTTAATTTGCGGATTTCTGACATGGCTTTTTGCAGTGATTTACAACAAGTTGCTGGATATCAAGGTAAAATAATTTTTTCAAGTTCAAAAATTTTTTAAGCCAGAAACCTTTAAAAGTAAATCAAAATAATTAACTTTATGCTCGTGTGGTCTAACGGCTATGACGCTAGCCTGTCGCGCTGGAAACCCGGGTTCGATTCCCGGCACGGGCGTTTTTATATAACATACCTTTAAAAAGGATTTTTTGCTATACTTTCTATTGAATTAGTTAACGAATTCTAATAAAATTGCGTTTGTTAAATTTTTTCAAAACAACAAAATGAAAGGAAACGTAAAGTTTTTCAACGAGATTAAGGAATTTGGCTTTATAATCGGAGAAGACGGCAAGGAATATTTCGTCCATAAGAGCGGGCTTGAAGATGGCGTTAATGTAGACAAGGGCGACAAGGTAAGCTTTGAAGTTGAGAAGGGCGACAGGGGTTTGAAGGCTGTCAAGGTAAAGAAAGGTTAAGCGCAAATGATACTTATGAATAAAACCAAATGCAGGGTTAAGATGCCCACGGGAAGAATTGTAATAACTTATCTGAACGGGCTTTCGCCAAAGCTGATAAAAAGCGGAAAAATCAAAATTCTAGAATATCTTTAACTATTGGTTTCTTAATTTTACTCGCAACCCATCTTGACTAGTTTTGTTCCCAAGAGTCCAAGAACCACAACTGCAATGGCGCTAAGCCATAGTGGAACAATCTGGTTTTCAATCATTACGTTCCACCCCATTAAAACCCTAATGAGATGCAATGCTCCCACGACAAGGAAAATTGTCCCCGAAATTTTTAGATATTTCTTTTCGCCGCCCCTTTTTTTCATATTTACACAAGGATTAAGGGATTTTTAAATTTTCTCAAAGCTTATGTTTTTTCAGTTTACCCTTATTCCGACAGGTTCCCCATACTGCAAAATGGCTTCAACATGCCTTCCTTCCAATTTCCCTAAGTCTTCATTTAAACCCAGATGTTTTCTAAGAGTTCTTGTTTTTTTATCGAAAATTAAGAGTTTTTCGCCGCCGTTAATCTTTACTGAGATAATAATGGCTTCTCTTGAAAGGTCCTGAATTCCTATAATCTCCCTGCTTCTTCCGTCTTTAATAAACCCATTTCTTCTTCCGGCATAAACCACCGTTGCTGTTTGGGTATTATCTTTTTCAACCCCGATTAATTTTTTTAGCCCGCAGGGATATTCGTGTATGTAATAATCAGCCATATGTAACTGAAAGTATAATATTTTTAAAGATAATTATTGTGGATTGCATATCAAGCCCCGATCGCATAAGGGTATTGCACAAGATTGGAAATCTTGGCCCGCAAGGGCATCCAGGTTCGAGTCCTGGTCGGGGCGTTCAAGGAGTCGATAAATCGGTTTTAAACGAAAAGGAAGCTAGAAAGAAACTTGTGTCTTTCATTCGAGTCCTGGTCGGGGCGTTCAATTTATAAATTTCTTTTATGTTTATTTTCAGGATGTGAAAATGAATTCAATCTGGATTGTCCTGATAATTGCAGTGTGGTTTTTTCTTGGCTACAAAATTTACGGGAGATTTATTGAAAAACAGCTGAAAATTTCTGATAAAAATAAAACTCCTGCCATTACAAAAAGAGATAATGTTGACTTTTCACCTTCAAACAAACCTTTTCTCATAGGACATCATTTTGCTTCAATAGCAGGCGCAGGACCCATTATTGGACCGATACTTGCTGTAAGTTATTTCGGATGGCTTCCCGTTGTTCTTTGGGTTTCTTTGGGAAGTGTGCTAATAGGTGCGATGCACGATTTCACATCTTTAATAGCTTCGGTAAGAAGCAAGGCGGAAAGTGTTTCATCAATAGCAAAAAAATCCCTTAACTCAAAATCAGGGTTGCTGTTTGGAGTAATGATTCTTATAACATTAATTTTAATCATCACGGTTTTCTCGGTTTCAGCGGCAGAAAGCATTGTAAACAAGCCGGATTTGATAATACCTTTATTGACAATAACTTTTGTTGCAGTCGTTCTTGGTTTGGGCGTTGAAAAATACAAATGGAATTACAAATTAGCTTCGGTAATTGCAATAATAATCATTTTTCTTTCAGTGTGGGTTGGAGTAATGAATCCCCCGCAGTTTTCAATCAGCGATGTTCTTTTAAAAAATCTGGCAATTACCGCAATTCTGGGATATGCAGGAATAGCCTCGGTAGTTCCCGTCTGGATTCTTTTGAGGCCAAGAGATTATCTTAGCGCAATACAAATGTCATTGATTCTTGTTTTGGGAATTGTGGGGATACTAATTATAAACCCGATAATCAACGCCCCTGCGTATATTTCAAATTCAGTTTTTCCACTTTGGCCAATTTTGTTCATAACAGTTGCATGCGGCGCAGTTTCAGGTTTTCATGGAATTGTCTCTAGTGGCACGACAAGCAAGCAACTTTCAAAAGAGTCCGATGCTAAACCTGTGGGATATGGCTCAATGCTCGGAGAAGCAACACTTGCAATTCTTGTAACACTCATGGCTGTTGCGGGCTTGAAATGGGGTTCTGAAATTGTCGGAGGATTCCAGGCAGAACTTGGAAAAGGATGGATTGTTCTTTTCTCCTCGGGATACGGAAACATTGTCGGAAACTTAGGAATTCCTTTAATCACAATTTCTATTGCGGGATTGCTTGGAGCATTCATGGTTAATCAGTTTATTTTAACATCCGTAGATACTTCAACAAGGCTATCAAGGTTCATAATTGCTGAAAACCTCATTCCAAAACTAAAAAAAAGAAAAATCCTGATAACTTTGATGATTTTAATTCCATCGTGGCTTCTTGCAGTTACAAATTCTTATGAAACTCTCTGGCGCTTGTTTGGAACGTCAAACCAGCTAACAGCGGCGATAACCATGATTACTGTTTCCGCATTTTTCATCTCAAAAAAAATAAATGTCAAATTTATAATCATACCTGCGCTTTTTGTCCTTGTTACCACCCTGAGCGCGCTTTTGTATTTGACATTCAGAGCAGAAGGCTATTTCTTCTCAGGCAATTATGTTCTTGCGATAATCTCTGTAGGAATGTTCCTTCTCGGATTGATGGTTGCAAAGGAAGGTTTTGAGAGTTTGGGAAAAAATAGGAAATAAAATGGTTCGCCTTCGGCTTACTTTAAATGTGCTCGAATAAATTCTCGCAATTAATGAGATGATAGCACAAATCCTGCATTAGTCATAAAATAAGTTAGTTTTATATTAATAGTTAAATCAATATGTGAACACGGTGAGCCTTTTTAAAATAAAAGAAATTAAACAAAAAATGATTTCAATCTATCAACCTGCAGAAGATTCTTATCTTTTAAGTGAAACCCTTAAAAAAGAAATTCCTAAAATCCTGAAGAAAAATCCAAATCTTAACCTTCTTGAAATCGGCTCTGGCTCGGGAATTTTGTTGCAGACAGCCTTCAACATTGGGGTAAAAAAAGAGAATATTTTTGGAACGGATATTAATGAAAATGCAGTTAAATGTTGCAAAGATAAGGGATTTAATTGTATAAAATCTGATTTGTTTAAAAATTTTAGATTTTGCCCACATCAAACCAATATAACAAAAAACTTAATGAGGTTGAGAGATTATCAAATAAATCAAAACGAGCGCGAAAGTGCGAGACAAATTAGCGAGCCTTTAGGCGAGCGAATTGCAGTTTTTCCAAGCAAATTTGACATTATTATTTTTAATCCCCCTTACCTGCCTTTGGATGAAAAAGAGCCAGAAGATTCGCAAATAGCCACGACAGGCGGAAAAAAAGGCAATGAATTAACAATAAAATTCCTGAAAGATGCCAAGGATTACCTGAACAAAAACGGCAGAATATTTGTTGTAACCAGCTCATTGTCTAAAGAAGTGAATTTCGAGAAACTTGGCTATAAATCAAAGGTGATAAACTCAAAAAAGCTGTTTTTTGAGGAGTTGGTTGTGCGGGGGTTAGTTGTTAATTAGACTTTCCGACATCACTCGTCTTTTCATACCTGATATATAACCTGTCTAGAATTTTTAGAATTTCATTCCTCTGCTCCGAATTGCCGAGTCCTTTCCAGTCCAAAACAGCCAAATCGATTTCCTCTTCAGTTTTTTCCACGGCTTCCTTAACCATTTCCTCTGTAAGCGGAAAATTATACTGGGGAATGATGTGCGAAATTGCAAGGTTTGAATTTTCCTGAATTTTATTAAAGTTTGGGCAGTAATGCGGGCCTCCAATGGCTATCGCAACTTCGTTGTATGGATTTTCCTTGAATCCAAAAATGGTTTCGTAAATTGTCTCTGCCATAATAAAGCCCACCCTTCTGTTTTTCCATTCGGTTTCTGTGGGGCCTATTTCAATGAACAGGCACGGCTTGTCAATCAAGGGGCCGTGATGAGTCACTTCAAGGGTTATGTCATAATTTCTCAAATCATGCTTCTTTGCGGTTTCATTCAGTTTTTCAAAGAGCTGTTTGTGGAACATTGCCGAGGTTTTGCAAACTTTTCCCTTTTCTCCCCCGAACTGCGCGTTTCTGAAATTTCCGGGAGAATGAATTGTAAGAGATTTTCTCTTTTCTTCGCCGGAAGAGCTGTGCTTGGAGGCAAAAATTACGAAATCATACTTGCCTATTTTTTCCATGTTAAGGTTTTCCGTATAAATTATCTCTTCCTCAACAAGATAGAAATCAAACTCTTTTCCGTCTTTCTTTGCATCGGGAATAACCGGATTTTTCCTGAACTGGCTCAATTGCGTTGTTATGTTCACGCCTGCAGGGTCTTTCTTGCTAGCAACTATAAGGAATTTGTTGTACATGAATTAGAAAAATCTCAACGGGTTTTAAAATTTATTGTGCTGTAGGGCTTTGTTCAAAAGCGATTAGGCATACGCTTCGCCAAGCACTGAATAACTTTTCACTCGTTCGCTAATTGATGTAAGTTGTTAATACAAAAACCGCGGATATTATCACTTAAGGAATTGATTAATACAAAAATTAAAGTTACCCTTTGATTAACAGACTGATTTCCAGATAGAATCTACTTGCTAAAGTAAAGTTGTTTTATCTCCATCTGCTTGGTAGTTTTCCTGCATTGCTTAACGCCCTGTTTATATCCATAATGGACTGTATAGTTACTGCTCTGGCAATCTCCGCAAAATTTTCCGGGGAATTTCTCTCTGCAAATCTCTCATCTGAAAAGGCATATGTTATCCCGCTGCCTGAATTAATTATGGCTCCTCTGCCGTTAGAATCAAATCCATTAACCAACGTCTCTGCTTTTGCTCCTTGGGTTCCGTAACCTGGCATTAAAAATAGAACTTTTTGGAATGTTTCCCTTAATTTTTTGGCTTCTTCAGGATATGTTGCCCCGACAACCGCCCCTATATTTGAATAGCCATTTTCGCCGATATTTTCTTTACCCCACCTCTCAATTAGTTTTGTCATTTCTGTGTAAACCTCCGAACCTCCGCCGACTTCAAGGTCCTGCAATTCTCCAGAACTTTTATTTGAAGTTTTTGCCAGAATAAAGATTCCTTTTCCATACCTGTTTGCGACATCCACAAAAGGTTTTATGCCATCGCTTCCAAGATAAGCGTTTACCGTCATAAAATCAAAATCATCTGGACTTCTGACCATGATTCCATCAGGCAGCATTACTTGCCCAAGATGCGCTTCCGCGTAAGCTTTTGATGTTTTTCCTATATCATTTCTTTTCGCGTCCAAAATGGCTATTGCCCCTTTGCTTTTTATGTATCTGGCGGTGTCTTCCAATGCCCTTATTCCCTCGTTTCCATATGCTTCATAAAAAGCGCTTTGCGGCTTGAATGCAGGAACCAAATCAGCGGTGGCGTCAATAATTGCGAAGTTAAATCTTCTGAACGCCTCCGCGGCAGCCCTGAAATTTGAGCCATATTGCAAAGCGACTTTTTTTCTTAGGGGCATTGGCAATTCTCCCATAACAGGGTCCAAACCTATGCATAACGGAGTTCTCTTTTCATCCATTCTTTCATACAACTTGTCTACAATATTTCTTGTCATTTTGTTCCGTATTTTTCCATATACCCCTGAAAAACTCTGTAAATGCGGGGGCTCATTGCTTGTTCCCTGCCATTAATCATCAAAGGAGATTCTGTTTTAAACAAAAACTTCATTGCATCTCTCGCGCCGACAATAGAATCGACGGGAATTCCCGTTTGTTTTGTGAAGCTTTCTATTGCGTTTTCTCCTTTGAGGTTAACCTGCTGCCTGTCAAAAGCAATTCCCACTCCTACAACAGAAACATTTCTTCTTCTTTTTGCGGCGTAATCCTGTATCATTTTAATTGATTTCAATTTTGTTCTTGCTGAAGTCATAACATCATCAACCAAGTATACCCTGGCGTCTTCAGGAAAATCTCCCACAAAAATTCCCTTCTCACCATGTTTTTTTGCCTCTTTTCTGTTGAAAACAACTCCAACATCTATGCACATGTAACTGGATAAAGCAAAAGATGTGCCTGTCGCAAGAGGAATTCCTTTATAGGCAGGTCCAAATAGCGTAGTGATTTCTGTTCCTTCTTCAATTCTTTGTCTTATCATTCTGGCATATTCTCCTGATAATTTTTCCAGTTTGGAGCCGCTTCCCATAACTTTTCCAATATCCAAAAAATAAGGCGTAACTCTTCCGTCATCAAGCCTTAGTCCCTTTTCAAAAAACAATGCTCCTGAATCTGCAAGAAATCTCACAAAAGTTTTTTGATTATAATCCATCTCTGCTTGATAAATCAAAGGTTTAAATAAATTTATTAACACAAAAGCATATTTTGGCTTATGATTGAGATATACAAATTTGTAATCGGGATAATTGTTTTGGCTCTGGCTTTTCCTCTTGGGAACTATCTTGCTAAAGCAACCAAGGAGGAACTAAAACAGGGGCAGAAATGGTTCAGGTTAATAATAGTTCTGAGTCTCGCCGGCGCAGTGGCAGGACTTTTTTTAAGAAACGACATTTTGCTGTTTAGCTTTCTTTTCATGGCAATCGTGACAAGCAGAAGTTTGAAAAGGAAAAAATAAGATAAAAAAGAGTTTGTTTCAAAATATAGTTATTTCTTCTTTTTTGCTTTCTTTTTTTTTGCCATACACACCACACCTCTTATTAAAAAACAAACATCAAAAGTTTTTATACTTATCCCTTTTCATGGTTTTGTGTAAAAACTTCCGAAATGCTTTGACTTATTATACAAAATGGCTCACTCCTTCGTCGTTCGTATATTGATGTAAATTTCTAATGTAAAAACTGCAGATAATATCACTTGAAATAGATGATTAATACAAAAACAGGACATCAAGAAATTTTATAAACTGGGATTATTTTTTTCTTTTATGTTGTATTTAATAGGACTGGGATTGAATGTTGACGGGATTTCAAAATACGGGCTTGACGTCGCGAAGAAATGCAAAAGAGTTTATCTCGAGAACTACACCGTTGAATTTCCATACAGCCTGAAAGAGCTAAGCGAAGTCATAGGGAAAAAAATAATTCCTCTTGAGAGGGAGGCTGTTGAAAGCCTGGAGTTTCTTGACGAGGCGAAAAAAACCGATGTTGCGCTGCTTGTTTACGGCTCGCCTCTTACAGCCACGACGCATATTTCGGTTTTGCAGGAAGCTAAAAGCTCAGGAATAAGAGCCAAAGTCATCTATTCCGCGTCTGTTCTGGACGCCATTGCGGAGACGGGATTGCAGATTTACAAGTTTGGGAAAATCGCATCCATTCCAAGGCATGAGGCTCCGAGTTTTCTTGAGATTATGAAAGAGAATAACAAAATAAATGCCCACACCCTTCTTCTTATTGACATCGGCATGACTCTTGGGGAAGCATTGGAAAAATTGAAAGACACAAAAGGCAAAATCATCTTATGCCAGGCGTTAGGCACAAGACATCAGAAGATATTTTACAAGGAGATTAATGAACTAAAAGACATGGAAATAAAAAATCCTTTCTGCATTATCATTCCCGGAAAATTGCATTTTCTTGAAGAAGAATTCCTGAAAAATTATGAATAGCCGTGAGAGGAATAACTGCTGGAAGCATTTCCAGAAGAGGCATAATTTGAAGCACCTTCCCCTGAAGAATAACCCCTTGGAGAATAATCTATGTATGCCTCACTGCCGTGAAGGTTCTTTCCTCCTAAAACACATCCTACACACATAAAAATTCCAGCATTCATGGGTTTTTAAGTTTTTGGATGAAAATTTGAGAATAAATTCTGATTTCAAGGCTTGTCATACAAAAGGCTCACTGCGTTCGCTTATTGATAATAATGTTAGCATAAAACAGGTTTTTTGTTAATTTTTTCATAAATTATGAGCCGAGCGACTTTGCGAGGACAAATTTAAACTATTAATTCCAAGCAAGGTCGACTCAGTTTTCAGGAATATAATGTTTTAAAAATGTTGAAAGGCAAATAATAAAATGGCTGATGTCAACGAAGAGGAGAAAGAGATATTAAAATTCTGGAAAAAAGACAGGACTTTTGAAAAATCCCTTAAAAAAACAAAAAAAGGGAAACCTTACATTTTTTATGACGGCCCTCCCTTCGCGACGGGACTTCCGCATTACGGGCACATTCTCGGCTCCGTCACAAAGGATGTCTTCGGGAGATTCTGGACGATGAACGGAAAATATGTAAGAAGAATATGGGGGTGGGACTGCCACGGACTTCCCATAGAGAACATCGCTGAAAAAGGGCTAAAAATAAACTCTAAGGACGAGATAGAAAAAATAGGCGTGAAAAAATTCAATGACTACTGCAGGCACTGCGTCATGGAGTATGCAGGCTCGTGGGAAAATGTTATAGACAGGATAGGGAGGTGGGTTGACATGAAGGAATCTTACAGGACTATGGACAACGATTACATTGAATCCGTGTGGTGGGCATTCAAAAAGCTGTGGGAAAAGGGATATATCTACGAGGGTGAGAAAGTTTTGATGTACTGCCCGAGATGCTCCACCCCTCTGGCGAAGGCGGAAATTGCAATGGACAATTCGTACAGAATGATAAAGGAAAATTCCATCGTTGTCAAATTCAAGCTAAAAGAGGAGGATGCTTATGCCCTGGCGTGGACAACAACCCCTTGGACTCTCCCTTCAAATCTTGCCCTTGCAGTGAACCCTGATTTGGACTACATTTATGTAAAAGACAAGTCAAGCAAGGAGGTTTATCTCATGGCAAGGGAAGTTCTTGACAATTTTTTCAGGGACAGAAAAGAGTATGAGATTGTAGAAAAAATAAAAGGAAGAAAACTTGAAGGAAAAAAATACGAGCCTTTGTTTCCTTACTTCAAAAATACCGAAAATGCATTCAGGTTTCTGCTCGGAAATTTTGTAAATTCGGATGAGGGAACGGGAATTGTCCACATTGCCCCTGCCTTTGGCGAAGACGACTACAATGTCTGCAAGAATTACAGGATTCCCCTTGTGCAGCCTGTTGATGAAAAAGGAAGATTCACTCCTGAAGCCAAGGACTTTAAGGGAAAATTTGTTCATGATTCAAACAGGGATATTATAGAATTCCTAAGGAAGCAAAATAAAGTTGTTTTGGTAAAAAATACGGAGCACGAATATCCATTTTGCTATCGTTGTGACACAAAGCTGATTTATAGGGCGATACCCGCGTGGTTTGTGGATATACAAAAGATAAAGCCGAAACTTTTGAAACTGAACGAAAAGATAAAATGGTATCCTACTTTCCTCAAGGAAGGGCGCGTGAAATACACGATTGAAACCGCGCCGGACTGGAACATTTCGCGAAACAGATATTGGGCAAGCGCAATGCCCGTGTGGACTTCCGAAGACGGAGAGAAAATAATTATAGGGAGCGTGGAAGAGCTAAAAAAATACTCGAAAAATCTTAAGGGTAAAATAGACCTGCACAAGGATTATCTTGATAAAATCATTCTTGAGAAAGACGGGAAAAAATTCAAGAGGGTTTCGGAAGTTCTGGATTGCTGGTTTGAATCGGGAGCAATGACTTTTGCGCAGTTTCATTATCCTTTTGAAAGCGAGAGCCTATTCAAAAAAAACTTTCCCGCAGACTTTGTCGTGGAATACATAGCACAGGTAAGGACGTGGTTTTACTACATGATGGTTTTGTCGGCAATTTTGTTTGATGACATTCCTTTCGAAAATGTTGTTACAACGGGAACCGTCCTTGCGGAAGACGGGCAAAAAATGAGCAAAAGCAAGAATAATTTTACAGATCCTATGATACTTGTTGACAAATACGGGGCGGATGCCCTGAGATTTTATCTCATGTCGGGCTCGGTGATGAACTCAGAAGACCTTAATTTTTCGGACAAGGGGGTGGGGGAAGTTTACAAAAAGATTATTTTGATTTTGTATAACTCGCTAAGGTTTTACGAAACTATCGGAAAAAAGGAGAAAACCAAAAAGCCATTAAGCAGAAATTTGACGGACAAGTGGATGCTGTCGAGACTGAATGAGTTCGGATGCGAAATTAGTTCCTGCCTTAAAGATTACAACACAATAAAATCCTGCGAGGAAATAAGAAAATTTGCAGATGATTTGTCTACATGGTACATAAGGACTGGAAGGGAAAGATTTGAAGATGAAAAATTGTCCCGTGAAACTTTGAGGTATGTTTTGGAAATCTTTTCAAAGTCCGTTGCACCTATTCTTCCGTTTACCGCGGAAAAAATTTACCAGACTCTTAATGGAAAAACAAAATCAGTTCATTTGGAAAGCTTTCCTGATTTTGAAGATAAACATACCGACAGAAAACTTTTGAAAAAAATGGAAGTTATCAGGAATGTAGTCTCTGCAGGCTTAAGAGAGAGGGAAAAAAAGGAAGTTGGCTTGAAGTGGCCTTTGGCGAAAGCAACTGTTATAGGCGGAGATTATAAACTAAAAAAAGAGGAAGAAGAGATAATAAAATCGCAATTAAATGTAAAAAAGATTGAGCTAAAATTAAATAAAAATGAGGGTGGAATGATTATTGAACTTGATACAACACAAACGCCTGAACTTGAATCTGAGGGATATGCCCGCGAGCTTTTGAGGCAGGTGCAGGAATTCAGAAAAAAACTCGGGCTGCACAAGAAGGACAAGATAGAGTTGATTATATCGACTGACAATGGGTTAAAAAACATGCTGGAAAAACAGGAAGAATTTATAAAAGAAAGGACAAATTCGAAAAAATTCAAGATAATTTCCGAAGATGTTACAACTGACAAGGAAAGATTTAAAAACAAAACTGACTTTCAGATAAAAGACAAAAAAGGGGAGATTTTAGTGGTAAAGTAGCGTCAGAAAATGCCCTGCAAATCATACCTTTTTATCGTCAAAAAGTTCAATTGTATAAGTTGTAAGAACTTTTGAATCATAACAATATTTAAAAGGAAAAGATGGCAGAAAAATTCATATAAAATGATAATAAAAGACGAACTTCTGAGCAGGCTGAGAAAAATTTTTGATTTGAATCTTTATGAAGTAAAAGTGTGGGCAGCTCTTCTTTCTCGCGGAACATCAACGGCGGGGGAATTAAGCAGCATTTCGGATGTTCCAAGAAGCAGAACATACGATATTCTTGAATCGCTTGACAAGAAGGGATTTATCGTGATGAAACTCGGTAAGCCAATAAAATTTGTTGCATTAAAGCCCGAGGAAGTTATTGAAAGAGTAAAGAGAAACCTCGCAAAGGAAACGCAGGAAAAGACAAAAAGACTTGAGACAATGAAAGGCGACGAGGTTTTGGAGGAGCTAAACACTTTGTTCACAGAGGGAATAAAATTTGTCGAGCCCGCCGATCTTTCAGGAAGCCTGAGGGGAAGGCAGAACCTTTACAATCATATCGACATGATGATAAGGACTGCGGAGAAAACAATCACGATAATAACGACAAAAGAGGGGCTTAACAGGAAACTCGAGGCTTTGTTGCCTAGCATGGAAAAGTGCAAGAAGAGAGGTGTGAAGATAAAAATTGCGGCGCCAATTGACAGCAACAATATAAAGGTTGCAAGAGATTTGAAAAAAGTCGCCGAAGTGAAGAACATGGAAAAAATGAGGGCAAGATTTGTGATAGTGGATTCAAACCAGATAATGTTCATGCTTCTTGATGACGAGAAGTTCCATCCAAACTATGACACAGGAGTATGGATAAACACGGAATTTTTTGCCTCGGCATTGGAGCAGCTCTTCGAGATGGCGTGGAAAGATATGAAAAGCGTGAAGTGAGAATGAAAAAGCAGACTAAAATAGGATTTTATCTAACTTTTATTGGAGCTGTTTCAGTTCTATTTGGAATTTATCTAACTTTTTCTATAAGTTTTAAGTTTACCATTTTATCTTATTTAGGAACTGCAATGTTTATGATGGGAGTAATAATTTTAAGTGTGAGATTTGGGAAGTGGTTAGATAACTAAAATTTTGTTAGAAAAAATGGCAAAAAGGAAAAAAATTTGGGGCATAAGAAGTTCTCCTAAAACAAACAGGGGGCAAATGAGAAAGGCTTTGACTGGTGATGGAAGAAAAACCATAAAGAAGAGAAAATAATTTTCCAATAAAAAACCCTTCCTCTGAAGATTAATCATAAAAATTCTAAAGAATCATAAATAAAAAAATAAAAATAAATAAAAAATTATCTCTGGATGATAGCCATTACTGCGCTGACAATTGTTGTTACGACAACAACCCATAAAACTTTAAGAGGACCGCGCGGGGCTATGATATTGGTAACGGAAAACCCCTGTTAGCCAAGCAATAAGGTTCAACACCATACCACTTTGTCTTTTCGCCATTTTTCACCTCCTTTCATTTAATTAATCTAACAAATATATAATATAAATTCCATTTAAATAAGTTTTGTTTTTTCTTTTTGCGTTTATTAACAAGATAACTGCTTGCCCAATGGCTCGCTTGCAATTTGCGCTTGCCTTGATAGAGGTTTAATTAAAAATTAACAAAAATCCTGTAACTTAATAAAAATTTAATCGCCAACTTTTAATTTTAATTGTTTAACTTAATGCAAACAAACAAAACGAGCAAGACATTTTTTATTTCATACGCTTACATTTTTTCAATAACTTCAATTCCCAAAAGTTTCAGGGAATTCTTAAGCACAATTCTGAATGCCTGAACCAGCGCCAGAAGGAAGTTTTCGTTTTCAGAACCCAAGACTTTTGTTGCGTGATAAAATTCATTGAAAACCTGCGCGAGCTGGTAGGAATAATTTGCAATTGCGGAAGGATTAAGAGTTTTGTAAGAGCTTAAAATAATTTCCGGAAACTGCGAAAGCTTTTTTATCAGTTCAAATTCTTTTTCGCTTATTTTTTCCGCGGGAATTTTTCCAGAGCCATTTTTTGCCTTTCTTAAAATGCTTGATGCCCTTGCGTAGCTGTACATAAGATAAGGCCCCGTGTCCCCCTCGAAGTTCAGTGCTTCGTCAAGGTTAAAACTTATCATTTTATTAGGGTGATTTTTCAAAATAGAATACTTCACCGCCGCAATACCTACGTCCCTTGCAATTTTCTTGTTTTTTGTTTTCTTCATTGATTTTTTTTCCGCTTCAGTCAAGAAATCTTCAAGCAGAACAACGTCCCCCTTTCTCGTGGACATCTTTTTTGATTTTCCGCCGTCATTCAGTAGAATAAATGAATAATGAACTGCTTTTGGAGAATTATACCCTAAAATCTTTAATGTTTCCGAGATTTGCTGGAAATAAAGTTTTTGGTCTTCTCCAAGAACAATAAGATTATCTTTTGATTTCTTGATTTTTTCTATGGTGTATACAATATCCCTTAGTGGATATAACCCCGTACCATCCTTCCTCGTTAGAACAAGGACAGGCGATTTCATCTTTCCCTCAACGGAAGTGCCTTTCAGGTCCAGGACATACCTTCCATTCTCATCCATGAAAAGCATTTTTGTTTTTTTCAAATCTTCAATAATCTTTCCGGTTTTATGCATGTATTTTGACTCATAATCAAAAAAATCATAGTGTATTCCCAAGTTGGCAAGAATTTTTTTCTGCCCTTTAACTGCAATGTTAGTAATTTTCCTGAATTTCTCAGCAATTTTCTTATTATTTGATTCAAATTTGTTAAGAATCTCAAAAACTTTTTCTTCCGTCTCCTTGGAATTTTCCACTTTTTTTGACATCTCGGCGTACTTTTTTAATAATCCTTCAAATTTCAGGTTTTCCGCATTGGCTAACACAAGCATTGCCATTTGTTTTGAAACATCATTAACATAATAATGAACTTCAGGCTTGAAGTTGAAGAATCTGAAAGTTTTAACCAAAGAGTCTCCAATTATTGCATTTCTTGCCCTTCCGACGTGAGGGGAAGCATTTGGATTTATGCTTGTATGCTCAACCAGGACTTTCTTTCCCTTTCCTATGTTTTCTTTTCCGTAATTTTCCCCCTCTTTTAGGATTCTTTTTATTGTTTTTTCCGCAAACTCTTTCTTGTTTATGAAAAAATTAAGATAAGCCCCGTCGACTCTGATGAAGGAAAAGATTTTTGACTTTCCCGTTAGTTCATTTTTCAGCTCAAGGGCTATTTTTTGAGGAGGCAGTCTTAGCTTCTTTGCAAGAAAAAAGCAGGGAAGCGCGAAATCGCCGTAATCTGAGGAAGGG